>JACREZ010000021.1 GCA_016212665.1 Ignavibacteriota bacterium | reverse complement strand
GACAAAAGGGATGGATTATGTTGAGCAGGGTATTGCAAAATACCAGGAACGAGTACAAATCTCTCAACTGCGAATCCTCCAGAAAAAAGCTACGTCTTTAGGATTTAACCTTGTTCCTATGGTGAGTGTTCATTAGCAGCGTAGCGAAGCAATCTCACCATTGAAAGTAGAGTGGAACGCGGGATTGCTTCGTCGCTTCGTTCCTCGCAAAGACACTTTTCGGTATTCGGCAACACGCTCATAAAATATGTTTCACTTCACCAGCACCAACTTCCTCATATCCTTAAAATTGTGTGGAGGGAGGAGGGGAAGTTTTATCGTAGTTGGAACAGACTCCTTTTAACATTGGTTTATCGAATTTCCTCAATTGTATTTTACTTAATAAAATATTCAAGGTAAATTTTCGAGGTCATCTAAATCCTTGTGCCTTCCACTTGCCAATTTGTTAATCTTTAATTTTTCAAGGCTAATAATATTAACATGAATGTTGTCAATGGTATTTACAACTCTTTCTTGAAAACAGTCATCGAAATTGACGCCGGAGATGCTTGTACATAGCTCAATCCGCATCGGTGGATTTCCCATGCGAATGATTCTTTTTTCCTGTAAAAATAAATCAACTTTAACGTCAGGCAAATCGAAACCAAATTTTTGTAACACTGTGACAACTCGTTCTGCATTGTAAGCAGTCGGGTTAACCCAAATATCCAAATCATTGGTAGTCCGAACATAACCATGATAGCCGACAGCATAACCTCCGATGAGGAGATATTTTACCTCATTCTCGTTCAACAACTTCAAAAAATCTTTGAAGTCGGGAGGTAGCTTCATCGCCATAGTTTATTCTGCGTAAAAGTTCAACTTGCTCTAATCGTTCTTCGGGAGTGCGACGTAGCCAATACATCTTATCATCTGGTTCGCTCTCCAGAGTTGTTACAACCAAAACATTTCTATCAACTCTTAATGAGGTGTCTTGTTCGTTCATATTTCATTGAATGAAAATCTCACTTCACCAGCACCAACTTCTTCATCTCCTCAAAAATAATATTTGATGGAGGATTGAGTTCCATATCGTTTTCGGTACGGACAGTTCGGACGATGAAACGGTAATAATACACGCCGCTCGGGAAGCCGGTGTTGCGCCAGTAGGTTTCGTAGTAGCCGGCAGGTAAAATTTCTTCAACTACCGTTGTAACTTCTGAACCGAGTTGGTTGTAGAGAGTGATTTTCACTGCGCCATCCTGAGGAAGGGCAAATCGAAAATATGTTGCAGGGTTGAACGGGTTGGGATAGTTCTGGTACAACGCAAACTCCGTCGGTGTTCCTTCAAGCGTTTTGATGTCGGTCGGCGGGTCGCCGAGACCGTGAACAATAATCGAATCGGGAGAGGAGAGCGCGTTGCTGTACAGGAAAATTGCTGCATACACTTCGCCTTTTGAGTAAGGGGAGAAACTTACAGTGAAATTTCTTTTCTCTCCGGGCGGCACAGGCGATTTATCAATTTTCACGCTGAACTCGGAGTTGTTCGATTCAAACTTGGAAATCCAGAGCGTATCTTCACCAATATTGGTAACGGAAAGAACTGTGTCCTTCTGGTTTCCGACTTTCACATTTCCGAATTTCACTTGAGCAACATTCATAAACGGAACAGGATACCCGCGACCGAAACCGTTCATCCAAATTGTGTCGGGAGATGACATCGAGTTACTCTCGATGACGGTGAAGCCCGCGTACGGACCATGAATTCTCGGAGTGAATTTAATTGTGATGTACGCGTATTCACGCGGGAGAACTTCATTTACATCAGACCACGCGGTAAAGACGGAATCGCTTGTGTAGATATTGGTGAAGCGAAGCGTATCGTTGCCGGTATTTTTAATTCGCACAGACATTTCGGAATACTTTCCGAGATACACGCGACCGTATGCAAGTCCCGATTGAAGAAGCCGCGTATCCGCCGCACGACCGATTCCCCAAATCAATACTTCATCGGGGGAAGAGTTTGCCGTGCTGTTAAAAATCGTTGAACTTTCAACCGTATCGTACCATGTCGGGGTAAATGTGACATAATATTTCACGCTTCCGCCAACGGAGATGGTCGTATCAGAGGGAGTTACACTAAAATATTCAGGTACTATTGGTCGGGAAATTGCCAAATCGGTTGTGTCCATGTTTGTAACGACAATGGAATCTGTTTTTGATTGTCCGACTTTCACATCGCCAAATAAAATATCGTACCGATTGAGAGCAAACGGCGTTGTAGAATTTCGACTTCGGAATGTTCCGAGTCCTGTTCCGCCTGCATAAACGTATGTACTGTAATCTCCGGCATCGGCATAAGCAACAGAGAGCATCAACTCGTTATCCAAACCGGATTGCAATGAGTGCCATGTTTTTCCATCATCAAGCGAACGATACAATCCGCTTCCGTATGTTGCGGCAAACAATACACCGTTCGGCGTAATTGCAAGTGAAAGAACTTTATCGTTCGTAACCTTTGCGTGTGACCAATTCATTCCGCTATCAACCGATTTATACACAGCACTATCACTTGCCGCCGCGTAAATATCTCCTTTGTAATTGATGGCGATTGAGTTGACAGCAAAGTTCGTCCCAACCGGAACAATGCGTTCCCAATCGTTGCCAAAGTTTTCTGAGCGATAAATTCCCCAGTTCGTACCGGCGAATAATTTTCCTTTGTATTTGCCCGTTGTCGGAATCAACAAAGAAATTGTCGCCGTGTTGACGAGCGGGTTGTCAATTTCGGTTACTTCCCAGTACGCTCCGTTATCAGTCGAACGGTACAACGTGCTTCTGTCGTACCAAATATGATGCGCTGAAGCGAACACATTTCCTTCAAGGTCAATCACAATTGATTCGATGTATTTGCTCGTGTCGTTAAATCCGACACGGTACCATCGTTCTCCGTTGTTTGTCGAACGGAACACGCCTGCGCCGTGTGTTGCAACAAAAATGTTGTCATGATTTCGGGGCGAGCGGGAAACTCCAATGGAATAAATCCGTGCTTCCGGCAATCCATTGTTGATTTGTGCCCACGAAGTTCCGTTATCAGTCGAGCGGTACATTCCTTTTGTGTATGTACCTGCAAAGAGATGACCTTGCGAATTTAAAGCAAGAGATGAGACAGAAATCCGCAACGGTCCGGCTGTCGGAACCCAGAATGAAGATTGAGCAAAAGCAAACGAAGTGAGAAGGAGAAACAGAAAACTCCATCGGAAAAGTTTGTAATTCATAATGCACCCTTTTGAGCGAAGGCGATAAATGTTTTCGAGTTTTGTAACAACAGTCAAAATCAGTAATTCCAGTTGATTATATAAGTTCAAGTGTGCGTGAATTTACAAACAAATGGCAACTTTGTCAAGGATTTTCTTGAAAAAAAGTTAATTCGTGAGTTCGTGATTGGTTAATTGGTGATTAGTTAATTGGTTGATGGACTACGCTCGTAGAGTTGACAGTTGACGGTTAGCTGGTTTATTGGTAATTAGTCAAATTTTGATTCGTTATGTTATACAATAGATTCTGGGATATTTATATTTGTCTCGCTGTGTGAAGTTTTAACCCGAAACTCTAAACCATAAACCCAAAACAAAAAAAAATCAAACCAGAAACCTCAAACCAGTAACCCTCAAAGAAGCCATCAACTTGAATCAGAAGCACCGTTTTTCTATATTGCCACCGTTTGAACCACATGAACATAGACCGCTCCAGAATACGGAAAATCCTGATTATCAAACTTCGAGCAATTGGCGATGTTGTTCTTTCAACTGTCGTTATCCGCAATCTCCGGCTTGCGTTTCCTGATGCTCAGATTGATTTTCTGACGGAAAAGCCGAGCAGGGATATTATCGAAGGGAATCCCGACATCAACAATGTTTTGGTGTTTGATGGAAAAAAGCAAAGCGGTTTAGGTTTGATTTGGAATGTCCGAAGCCGGAAGTATGATTTGGTGATTGATTTGTTCGGCAACCCGCGAAGCGCGTTGGTGACGTATTTCAGCGGAGCGCACTATCGTGTCGGGTATCGGTTTGGGTGGAGAGAGAAGTGTTACAATATCGTTGTAGAGCCGAGAGGTGGAGAAGTTCATAACACGGAATTTAATCTTGATGCGGTTCGAGCGCTCGGTTTTGCAGTAACGGATTTTTCACCCGCCGATAGCGGACAGAAATTACGGATGACGATTACAGAGAATGATGAGATATTTGCATTCAGATATTTTTTGGAATCGGGATTGAATGATTCTTTTGTTGTGGCATTGAACGCGGCAGGAGGGTGGTACACGAAACGATGGGCAATTCCGAAATATGCCGAACTTGCAGATATGCTTGTTGAACAGCATCAGGCGAAAATACTTTTGCTGTGGGGACCGGGCGAGCGGGATGATGCAGAACGACTTGCAACACTTATGACAAACAAAGCAATACTGATTCCGGCAACAACGCTAAAGCAACTTGCGGCAATTTTACAACGTTGCTCAATGATGGTTACAAACGATTCCGGTCCCATGCACATTGCGGCAGCTATGGGAACATCGACAGTTGCAATCTTCGGTCCGACAAACCCGATGTTGCAAGGACCATTCGGGAATCAATCGGAAATTGTTCGGAACGAACGGCTTGGATGCTTGGGTTGCAATTTCACCAAATGCCCGATTGGAAATCCGTGTATGGAAGAACTATCAGTTGAGGAAGTTTTTCTTGCAAGTCAACGTCTCATCTCAAGCGTCAAAACTCAAAACCCAAAACTCGAACCAACAATTTAAAACATCTTCACATTGTAATGACAAAGAGAAAATCAAAAAAGAAAATTACGATTCCCGATTGCAAGCACTTCACCGGTTACAAACCTTGTTTCCCCGGTACGAATTGTTTAGATGAATGTGTTGACCCGAAGCCACGAGGAACGCGCATTCTCATCATCAATCTCGAAGCGATGGGAAATGTGTTGGTTACGACTTCGCTTCTTCCCGCAATCAAACGGAAGTACAAGCACAGTACAATTTATTGGATTACGTTGAAGAACGCGTATCGCCTGCTTGATAACAATGAGTACATTGACAAAGTATTTGTATGGGAACCGGAAAGTTGGCTTAAACTTCAGACAATGGAATTTGATTTGGTGATGAACATTGATAAATCCCAACAGGCAGGTGCGTTCATCATGTCAATCAATGCGAAGAAGAAACTTGGTTACGGACTGAACAAGAACGGCGTCATCACTCCACTCAACAAAGAAGCGGAGTACAATTACCGTCTCGGACTTGATGATGAACTCAAGTTCCGCATCAACCAAAAGCCAAACACACAACTCCTGACCGAGGCAATGGGATTGAAATGGAAGAGAGACGAATACGTACTTAACCTGACGGAAGAAGAAAAAGAATTTACTCGGTGTTATAGAGAAACCATCATCTTCGACGATAAAAGGATTCAGGATTCAGGATTTAGGATTCAATCTTCAATCGTAAATCAAAAATCATCAATCAGTAATCAATCCGCAATCCGAAATTCGCAATCCGAAATCAAGATAGTTGGTTTTAACACCGGTTGCTCCTTACTCTACCCGAACAAGAAGATGACCATTGACCAACACGTCATTCTCATCAATGAATTATCGAAGCGAGCGAATTTGAAACTTGTGTTGCTTGGAGGACCCGAAGACACGGAACGGAATGCAGAAATTGTTCGTCGTGTCGGGAAGAAGGTTGTTAGCACGCCAACGACGGAAGGATTGCGACGAGGAATCTGTTACGAAAACGTGTGCGATGTTGTCATCTCCGGCGATTCGTTCGGGATGCACGTAGCAATTGGGTTGAAGAAATTTGTTGTTGCGTGGTTCGGCGTCAGTTGCTCGCAAGAGATTGATTTGTATGACAGGGGAGTGAAGTTGATTCCTGAAAGTTTGCACTGCTCGCCATGTTGGAAACATCAATGCCCGTACAATCTTGAGTGTGTTCAGATGATTGATTTGGAGAGGATTGTGAGGGAAGTGGAACTGTTCTGTGATAAGACATGAAAAATAATACTGATGAAATTCCCAAAGAGAAATCGTAAATAGGTGCCGAATTATTGATAAGCATTCTCTCCAAATGCCCGAATAAATTCAAAGTTGAAATGAAAATGATGAACAATGAATAATACAGTTGTAAAACCAACCGTTGACCGTTTTAAAGGAATCAAACACATGGTGGGGAACACGCCGCTACTTGAAATCCATTTCACATTTCAGGGGAAGATGCGGAAACTCTACGCCAAAGCAGAACACATGAACATGACCGGAAGCATCAAAGATAGAATGGCATTCCACATCATGCAACGAGCGTACAACGAAGAACTTGTGAAGCCGGGAGACACAATCGTCGAAGCAACGAGCGGCAACACAGGAATTTCTTTTGCGGCAATTGGCAAAGCACTTGGTCATCCCGTTGTTATCTTCATGCCGGATTGGATGAGCCGCGAACGAGTTGACCTGATTCGGAGTCTCGGTGCGAAAGTGAAACCGGTGACTCGTGAAGAAGGAGGTTTTGTGGGAAGCATACGTCAGACAGAAGAACTTGCAAAGAATGAAAATAATGTTTTTCTCCCCTGTCAATTCTCCAACGAAGCAAACATTGAAGCACACGAACTAACAACAGGTCCTGAAATATGGTGGCAGTTAGGGTTTACCGGACGGAAACCCGATGCGTTTGTTGCAGGGGTTGGAACGGGAGGGACAATCATGGGGGTTGGACGGTATCTTCGTAGCAAGAATCCAAAAGTGTGTATTTATCCATTACAACCGACAGAGTCGCCGACACTTACATCGGGACACAAAGTCGGTCATCATCGTATTCAGGGAATCTCGGACGAGTTTATTCCTCCAATTGTGAAACTTGACCAACTAAATGATGTAGTGAGTGCGAATGATGGGGATGCAATCCTGATGTCGCAAAAGCTCGCCGCACAATTAGGGATTGCAGTTGGTATTTCTTCGGGAGCGAATTTTGTTGGAGCGCTGAAAGTGCAAAATCAACTCGGCGCTGATGCCGTTGTCGTTACGGTCTTTCCGGATGATAACAAAAAATATCTCAGCACCGATTTACTGCGGGAAGAACAGGTGAGAAACGAATATTTAGCACCGGATGTGGAGTTCATAGATTTCCGCGCACACAAGCGTGTCTGCCACACGTGTTGCGACCTCTACGATTGTACCCAGAGAATTGTTGAGAATTGATTGCCGGTTATTGCTTCTGCTCACCAACTTAGAAGATACATGGTAGTTCGAATAGAAGGATTTGTAAAACCCTACGACAACGTCACCCTGAACTTGTTTCAGGGTCTATCGGCGCTTGTTTAGATGCCGAAACAAGTTCGGCATGACAAATACGAGGTAATGCAAAGACTTCTAATAATGAAGAATGAACATTGAATGTCGAATTATGAAGTGGAAATTTACTTCAAAATTCATAATTCCTTATTCGACATTCGATATTAATTTGTATTTGTTAAAACCGCCCTACATTTTTGAAAACACAGGGGCGAGGTGGTACCTCCCCGCCCCCATTTCTTCCTGTGTCGTTTATATTAACACAACGACTTTTACTTCGTCAGACCAATTCCCGACTTCTTTTTCGTTCAGAATGTATCTCATTCTGTAGACGCGGATTTCGGGAACGTCCGGCTGAAGATTAGGTCGTGCATCTTCATACGGCGAACGGTTATCTGGGCTAAGCCGTGAAAATGTTGTTTCATTTCCCCGCTTGCACTCAATGATAACACCATCATAAGCGCTCTTTATCCAATCGAGCCGGACAAAGTTGCTCATGGCGAGAGCCTGGAACATTGGTTTTGCAATTGCCGAGAGTGTTGCTTCATCCATATCGGCAGGTGCAATGATTCCGAGATTTTCTCCGTCTTCCGCTTTGTAATCCTTATGACGTTTTACAAGAATTGCCGTCGTCCGGATTCTCTTGCTGATATCGGAAATCATTGAATCTTTTCCCTCGACCAACGAGTGCAGTGTTTTCTTCGTTGATTCGATAAGTTCCAATCGTTCCTTCAATGCAGTCAAGTCAGCCGAATACTGGTTGATTTCATCGTCCTTGATTCCGTACGTATCTTTATACTGCGGAACCTTTCCGACAAAGTTAGCAAACCAGATGACGAACTGAGCGTCAATTCTTGGTAAATAATCTTTCGATGCCATAACGCGATTCTCCTTTCTGTGCCATTATGCACGCAACACACGAACCGGTATGCGGTGTCGCGTTGCAATGAATGAAAGCGATGAACAATTTCGCTCCTGTACTGTTTCTGTCTTTTCGGCACACAAAAAGCAGAGCCACGAACGGATGAAACTGCATCGGTAAAAAAAGTATTCTGTAGAGTCCGATTCGTAATCAGACAAACTTGGATATATAACTTTTTGACTTCGGAAATAGTTTCCCAAACATTACCTGAAGCATTCGCACACACCTCCGAGGGAGTCGCACTCCGTTTTTCGGGAGTCGCATTTTGTTTTGGGGGAACTGCACATGATGTATCGGGAATTGCATGTTGTTCCGCGGAAGTCGCACTCCGTTTTTGGGGAGTCGCATATTGTTCGGGGGCAAATGCACACGATGTATCGGGAATTGCATTTTGTTTCGAGGGAGTCGCACTCCATTTTTGGGGAGTTGCATTTTGTTTGGAGGCGACTGCACACGTTTCCCGGAACTCTGCACATTGTTTGGTGGGCTTCGCACTTCGTTCCGGAAATTCCTTCCAACTTTTCGGGGAATTCCCGAAAGATTTTAGGGAGGCAGAAAACGCCTATTCTATTGTTATTTTAAGCAAAACGAGCATATCTTGCCCCTGATAAACTCCCGCAATAACTTCCCTAATTGTTCAAGTACAGCGGAAATAATCTCAAGGATATGCTTTTTGGTTGTGTTACATTCATCACTCACCACTCACCACTCACTACTCACCAATTAACTACTCACCAATTAACTACTCACCAATAAACCACTCACCACCTAACAATTCAGCAAAACGGATTGATATTTCAAGAGAAAATTTGTATATACATGCCAATTCCTGAATGAGAACTTAACATATCAAATGGCAAAACAAAAAATCAACAACACGGATGAACCGTTAGAAAAGAAACTTTGGAGAGCGGCTGATAAACTCCGCAAGAACATTGACGCGGCTGAATACAAACATGTTGCGTTAGGACTTATTTTCTTAAAGTATATTTCCGATGCGTTTGAAGAACTGTATCAAAAACTCATTGAGCAACAAAGCGAAGGCGCAGACCCGGAGGATAAGAACGAGTACACAGCCGAGAAAGTATTTTACGTACCCCCCTCTGCACGATGGAAGTGGTTACAGGGGAGAGCGAAGTTACCCACAATCGGAAAAGATGTTGATGATGCGATGGACGCAATAGAAAAAGATAATCCATCGTTACGGGGAGTGTTGCCGAAAGTGTACGCGCAGGAAAAATTAGACAAACAGAGTTTGGGCAGTCTCATTGATTTGATTGGAAGCGCGGCAATAGGCACGAAGGAAGCCCAAAGCAAAGATGTTCTGGGGAAAGTGTATGAATATTTTCTTGGAGAGTTTGCATTAGCGGAAGGAAAAAAAGGAGGACAGTTCTATACTCCGGTAAGTGTTGTCCGGTTATTGGTGGAAATGATTGAACCGTATGAAGGCAGAGTGTTTGACCCGTGTTGTGGCTCCGGTGGGATGTTTGTTCAGAGCGAAAAATTTATTGAGGCTCATCAAGACCATTACCGAAAAAAAAATCCCCTCTCGAGAGGGGGTGGGGGTGTGTTAAATCCCAAAGACTATATTTCCATTTACGGACAAGAAAGCAACCAAACCACATGGCGATTGGCAAAGATGAACCTTGCTATTCGCGGCATTGATAGCAGTAATATCAAGTGGAACAACGAAGGCTCGTTCCTCAACGATTTACACAAAGATTTGAAAGCCGATTACATACTTGCCAACCCGCCATTTAACGATAGCGATTGGAGCGGTGAGTTGTTACGCGATGATGCACGATGGAAGATCGGTGAAGCGAAACTTCCGCCTCCAGCCGCCAATGCTAACTATGCGTGGATACTCCACTTCCTCTACCATCTTGCACACAATGGATTAGCCGGATTTGTTTTGGCAAAAGGCTCACTCACCACCAAGACAAACAACGAAGGCGAGATACGAAAGGCATTAATTGAAAACGATTTGATTGATTGCATTGTGAATCTCCCCACCAAGTTATTTCTCAATACACAGATACCCGCTTGCCTTTGGTTTATGAGAAGGAACAAGAAGAAGCGAGCGCGGCAGATATTATTTATTGATGCACGCAACCACGGCTTTTTGATTAACCGGAAGAACAGGGATTTAGCGCCGGAGGAGATACAGCAATTTGCCAGAACATATCACAATTGGAGAACGGGAGAAGGAGAGTACAACGATATCCCCGGATTTTGCAAAAGCGCAACGATTGAAGACGTAAAATCAAAAGACTATGTACTTACCCCCGGACGTTACATTGGTTTGCCGGATGATGAGGATGATTTTAATTTTGCGGAGAGGTTTGGTACATTGAAAGCGGAATTGGAAAAGCAGATTGCTGAAGAAGATAATTTGAATAAGCAGATAACGATAAATCTTGGTAAAATAGAATTACAAGGAACTTCAAAACAATGAACTACGATATTAGAATAATTGGAAATAAAAATGACAACGGTTTGCTTGAGTTTGACCGTTTGAATCTTCTTACCAGAAACACTAAGGAAATTGCAACAAAAGCATTAATGCTGAAGTTAGGAGGGTTTAGTGAAATACAACCTCCAAAGCAAATAAAAGAAGCTTTAGCGATACGATTAAAAAGCCTACATGGAAATATAAATGAAGGGACAAATTTATTATTGGATTGTGAACATTTTAGTTCAACATTACAGTATCTTCAATTCGATTTATTTAAACCAACCGAGGATTTATTATCCCTAACTCCGATGGCTTTAGTTATTCAAACGTTTCGTTCTGCACTACTTGAAGATGAAGATAAAAATGATCTTGACAAACCCTTATTAAAAACCTTGTTGAAGTTCAAGAAAAATTTGCTTAGTCATCGTGAAGTGATCTACTTTTCAAATCGAGGCACAATACCTGAAATTGAAATTACATTTGAATCTTTTAAGACGATTGAATATCTCGAGGATGCAATTCCTGAACCCAATAAAGTTATTGTTAATGGCAGACTTGATGAAATGAAATATTCAAGATCAAAACTTGTTTTGATTACCGATGAAGGGAATATTAATGCTTTCACAAAAAATGTAAACATAATTAATTCTATGGCGGAATATTTTGGGAAAGACCTCACCATATCTGGAATGGCACATTACAAACCCGGAGGACAGCTATCGTATATAGAGGTGCAAGAATTTTCTCAACCGGGGCAAAAAGATAAATTCTTTTCACGAAAACCATCTGCGATGAATGCCAGACAGCAAATTGCATTTCAGCTAAAATCCGGGAAAACAAGAAATCCTTTATCGCTGATTACAGGCAAATGGCCTGGTGATGAGAGCTTAGACGAAATATTAAAAGACCTCGATTGATGAAAACAATAGTTTTAGATACGTGCATCGTAGTTCATTATTTGCGGAAGAGTCCTCTTCATCTCAAATTGAATGATGAATTAAAACTGGATGATCCTGAAATGGTTCCGGTTATTTCCTCTGTAACGAAAGGAGAATTATTGTCATTTGTAAAGCAGAGAGGTTGGGGTGTCAATAAAACTAAGTTGCTGGACGAATTCTTACAATATATATCTTTCGTAGATATAACATTTGCAAATGAAGAATTACAAAACGCCTATGCTATAATTGATGCATATAGTAAGAGAAAGATAGCTGATGATAAAGGAAATATGCTCAAAGGTTCAGCAATTAAAATGGGGAAAAATGATTTATGGATAGCAGCAACGGCATTAGTTCTTGACGCACCTCTCGTAACAACTGATAATGATTTTAACCATTTAGCTGGTTCCTTCCTTACTTTAAAGAAATACTAATTGAAGCTGATGGCTGAGTGGAAGGAATATAAACTTAAAGAAGTTATTGAGACATTCATTGACTATAGAGGAAAAACACCCACTAAAACGGAAAGAGGTATTCCTTTAATTACCGCAAAAATAGTGAAGGATGGTAGAATACTTGAACCAAATGAATTCATTGCAGAAGACAATTATGAAGAATGGATGACACGGGGTTTTCCAGAGATAAATGATGTCGTATTAACTACTGAAGCGCCTCTGGGGGAAGTGGCGTTATTGAAAGATAAAAAAGTCGCATTAGCTCAACGAATTATTACGTTAAGAGGCAAGAAAAATATTTGTGATAATATTTTTTTAAAATATTACTTACAGAGTAATGTTGGTCAGGCGTTGTTACAATCAAGGGCGCAAGGGAGTGTTGTAGAAGGTATAAAATCTTCTGAATTAAAAGAACTTGAAATTGGTTTACCGGATTATCTAATACAACGCGCTATTGCCTCCATCCTCAGTAGCTTGGATGATAAGATAGATTTACTCCACCGCCAAAATAAAACACTTGAGGCATTGGCTGAGACGTTGTTTCGACAGTGGTTTGTTGAGGAAGCGGAGGAGGGGTGGGAGGAAAAAACACTTAAAGATATAGCAATAAACGTCAAAGCAAATGTTTCACCAAAATATTTTACAAATGATATTATATATGTTGGACTTGAACATATTGACCGCAAACAAATTGTATTAAACAGTTATGGCTCCAGCACAGATGTTTCAAGTAACAAATCTTTATTCAAAGAGAACGATATTCTTTTCGGCAAACTTAGACCCTACTTTCATAAGGTTTGTTATGCACCGTTCAATGGGATTTGTTCAACTGATATACTTGTCATAAGACCAAAAGAATCAATTTACTTTGCTTTCTGTTTATTTACTTTATTCCAGAAAGAATTAGTTGATTATTCAGATTTGTCTTCTGAGGGGACACGAATGCCAAGAACGAGTTGGGAGATCATTGGTGATTATCCTATTTTTATCCCTGATACACATACATTAGAGTGTTTCAATAAAGTTACCTTACCAACGATAGCAAAAATGAAAAATAATACAAATCAAATCCGCACCCTCACGCAACTCCGGGATACGCTGTTACCAAAGTTGATGAGTGGAGAGGTGAGGGTATCGTAAGGGCAAGCCCGCCCGTACGAAATGAAAAAAGAAAATGAAATATAATCCGCAAATACATCATCGTAGGTCAATCCGATTAAAAGGATATGATTATTCACAAGCGGGCGCGTATTTTATTACCATCTGCACAAAGGAAAGGGAATGTCTGATGGGAGAAATAATGGATGGTGAAATGATATTCAATGATATGGGAAGAATTGCAGATGAATATTTACAAAACATTCCCAATCATTTTTCACATGTAGAAATTGGTGAATATGTTGTGATGCCCAATCATGTACATTGTATATTGGTGTTGGGTGATAAATTGGATGGGGGGACAGGCCACGTAGGGACACGCCATGGCGTGTCCCTACCAACCGACACATCCCAATCCCACGGCGTTCTCCAACCACAACAGCAAACGAAAATTAATCAATACGGAAAACCGGTTGCGGGTTCTGTTTCGGTTATTGTCAATCAATATAAATCTTCCGTAAAACGATGGTGCAATAATCATGGACATGAAAATTTTCAATGGCAATCGCGGTTTTATGAACACATTATCCGGAACGAACAATCATATCAAACGATTTCCAATTATATTATTAACAATCCGGCAAATTGGAATGATGATAAATTATTTAATAAATGATGTTAACACAGCAGATAACGAAGATGGAGTCCACTTCTATCAATAAACAGGAAATGTTTGAGTATAACATTATTTCTGTGGGTGAAAGTGGACTCCATCTAAAACTATAAATTAATGAAACCTATCACCGAAAATATTATCGAAGAATCAGCAATTGATTTACTACAATTGCTCGGATGGGAATATGTTCATGGGCAATCAATCGCGCCGGAAGCAGAACAAGCGGAGAGAGAATCCTTTGAGCAAATCATTCTTACCGGACGGTTGCGGAATGCCGTTGAACGGTTGAATCCCGAAATACCGGAGGATGCAAGAGAACAAGCGATACAGAAAGTTCTCCGTATTTACTCTCCTGATTTACTTCATACCAATGAAACATTCCATCAACTGCTTATTGAAAAAGTAAAGGTCGCGTATCATCAGGATGGTTACGAGCGAAGTCATGAAGTTGAGTTAATAGACTTCACCAATCCCCTCAACAATGATTTTTTAGCAGTCAATCAATACACCATTGTTGAGAGAAACACGGTAAGCAACTCAAGCCAAAACAAACGCCCCGATGTTTTGCTTTTCGTTAATGGCATCCCGTTAGTAGTCATAGAGTTAAAAAATGCCGCCGATGAAAACGCAACAATAAGAAAAGCCTACGAGCAAATCCAAACCTATAAGGCAACAATTCCAAGTCTGTTTACCTACAATGCTGTTTGCATTATCTCCGATGGGATGGAATGTAAAGCAGGAAGCGTATCTGCCGGTTTCAGCCGTTACATGGCATGGAAAACCGCAGATGGAAGAAAAGAAGCATCCCGGTTTATCCCACAATTGGAAACCCAGTTGAAAGGAATGATGAATCCTGCAACGTTGCTAGACCTTATTCGAAATTTTATTGTTTTCGAGAAGACGAAAAAAGAAGACTTGCAGACTGGTATTACTCAGGTTGTCACCGAAAAGAAGTTAGCCGCGTATCACCAGTATTATGCTGTCAATAAAGCTCTCGAAAGTACGATTCAAGCATCGGGGAATAACGGGAGTAAGAAAGGTGGAGTCGTTTGGCATACGCAAGGTTCGGGGAAAAGTCTGAGCATGGTATTTTATTCAGGCAAACTTATTACTTCTCCTGCAATGCAAAACCCGACGATTGTAGTCATCACCGACAGAAATGATTTAGATGACCAGTTGTTCGATACGTTTGCGGCATCAACACAATTACTCAGACAAGAACCGGTGCAGGCACAAAACAGACCGCACCTGAAGGAATTGTTGAATGTTGCAAGCGGCGGGATTGTCTTCACAACCATTCAAAAGTTTTTTCCGGATGCTTCGACAAGCTCGGCACAGGATTCAAAATATGATTGTCTTTCGGAGAGAAGAAACATAGTGGTGATTGCCGATGAAGCCCATCGTACGCAATACGGATTTGAAGCGGTTGCCAAAGATGTTTTTGATAAAGAGACAGGAGAAGTCACGGGAAAACGATTAGCATACGGATTCGCGAAATACATGCGCGATGCTATGCCGAATGCAACGTACATCGGATTCACAGGAACACCGATTGAAGGAACCGATGTCAACACTCCGCAAGTGTTCGGCAATTATGTTGACCGATACGACATCAGCGATGCAGTAACCGATGGTGCGACAGTAAGGATTTATTATGAAAGCCGTTTGGCAAAAGTCAATCTTAATGAAGAAGGGAGACGGTTGCTGGAGGAGTTTGATAAGGAGTTGGAACATGATGAGAACGTTACTGAAAAACAGAAGGTAAAAGCAAAGTGGGCGCGGTTAGAGGCAATCATCGGGAATGAACAACGGCTCATCAATCTTGCACGGGATATTGTTTCCCATTTCGAACAACGACAAGAGGCGTTTGAAGGGAAAGCGCTTATTGTTGCAATGAGTCGGAGAATTGCAGTTGATTTGTACAATGCAATCATCAACCTGAGACCCGAATGGCACGACGACGATTTAACGAAAGGTTCAATCAAGGTAGTGATGACGGCATCGAGTGATGATGGACCACTCATGCAAAAACATCACACTACCAAAAGTCAGAGAAGGGGGTTGGCAGAACGGATGAAAGATTCTGCCGACAAGTTGAACATTGTTATTGTCCGCGATATGTGGTTGACTGGTTTTGATGTCCCGTGTTTGCACACAATGTATGTTGATAAACCGATGCGAGGACATACACTGATGCAAGCGATTGCCCGCGTCAATCGTGTCTTCAAGGATAAGCCGGGTGGATTGGTGGTTGATTATTTAGGCATTGCAACCGACTTGAAAAAAGCATTATCGTTTTATTCGGATGCCGGAGGCAAAGGAGACCCGACCGAAACGCAAGAGCAAGCAGTAAGAGCTATGCTCGAAAAACTTGAAATTGTACGGCAGATGTTTCGCGAAACAAGTAAAACGAAGAACGATATTCTTGTCGCAGAACCGTTGGCGTATTATGAAGGAAGTACGGGCTTTAACTACAAGAGATTTTTTGTTGGAAATCCGGGAGAAAAACTTTCTATTATCCTGCAAGCGGAAGAACATATTTTAGGCTTGCAAGATGGGAAAGAACGATTTGTCAAAGAAGAAACGTTGCTCAGTCAGGCATTTGCACTTTCGATACCACACGAAAAAGCGATTGCGATAAAAGAAGAAGTTGCATTCTTTCAGGCAGTAAAGTCGCGGTTAGTGAAATTTGAACGTACCGGTTCAGGAAAATCAAGTGTGGAAATAGAAACAGCCATCAAACAAATAATAGATTCAGCATTGACATCAGATAAGGTGATTGATATATTTGATGCGGCGGGAATTAAGAAGCCTGACATTTCTATTCTCTCGGATGAATTCCTTCTCGAAGTGCAGGGAATGAAGCACCAGAATCTTGCTCTTGAGTTGCTAAAGAAAATCCTGAATGATGAAATCAAGAGCCGGGCAAAAACTAATCTTGTGAAGAGCAAGAAACTACTCGACATGCTTGAGGCTTCCATTAAAAAATATCAAAATAACTTATTGACAACAGCACAGATAATCGAAGAACTCATTCGCATTGCGAAAGAAATCAAAGAAGCGGACAAAGAAGGTGAGAGACTTGGACTTTCCACAGATGAAGTTGCATTCTACAATGCGTTAGAAGTGAATGATAGCGCAGTTCAGGTGCTGGGTGATGAAACATTAAAAGTTATAGCAAGAGAAATTGCAGACAAAGTGAAAGCAAATGCCACGATTGATTGGACGATTCGGGAAAGCGCCAGAGCAAAACTCATGGTACTTGTACGACGAACATTAACAAAGTATGGCTATCCGCCTGACAAACAAGCAAAGGCAATTGAAACAGTTTTGAAACAGGCGGAATTGATGGCGGATTATTTTGTGAGTGAAAATAACTAAAAAAAATAAAAACAAATTGATATTGAAAAATACATCAATAACAGGACAAGTAAATTTGGATTGTTTTACAAAAAGAACATGTAACCAATTACCGTAGCGTATAAGTAAACATCAACAGCAAATATCTTCCAAGTACCTGATTGTTCGAATCTTCGACGTAGGTTTCAGTCACTGAGCGATTGACGCTTGTATTTTGGTTGAGCAGGTCGGTAATGGTGAGGCGGATTTCTCCGTTTTGATTGTCGAATATCTTTTTACCGAGACTGAGATTCCATAACCAATAGTTTTGGTTGTACGCATCGCCCAAACCACTGTAGAGCATGTTCGTCAATTCATTTCGTAAAACTAAACTCTCCCAAAATGTTGCATTGAATTTCAAACCGGAGTTGTGGTAGTAATAATTGTTATCCAATTCTTCCTGCAACGAGTTGCGGGAAATATTGTAATTGCCGGAATAGGAAAGTGTGTAATCCAGGTCCTCGCTGATGTTACTGCTGACAACGACGCCTGCATTAATTCCCGATGTACTCGTGATGTTCTCAACATTGTTAATGAGTCCGGGAGTTTGAGAAAATGTGTAGCCCGCGTTCATATTGAGATTGCTTTTGATGACTTCAAATGGAATACCATGTGTTATGAATGTGCGGGCGTTCCAAGAATTATCAAGGTTGACCGGAGTAGTACGTTGCACTCCGGTTGGTACAAGAAGATCACTTGCATTGGTAATCGTTGAGTTACCGATATAATTATTTGTCAGGGATGTCATGAACATGAGAAATGTGCTCTTTGTTCTATCAATGCTTGTGAGGGAATATCGAGACATCAATGTATGCGTAAGAGACGGTTTTAAATCCGGATTCCCTGAAGTAAGCAAAAGTGGATTTGAATTATCAACAACATTTTGCAGTTGATTTATTGAAGGTTCACGCGTTGAAGTCCGGTAATATGTATGGAGGTTCTTCGTTTCGGAAATTTTGTACTGCATGAACGCAGATGGGAGAAGATTGTAGAATATTTTCTTTGTTGAAGAAGTGAACGGAAACACCTGTCCGCCCTCCAAGTCGGAAATCTGATAAGACATTTCAAGATTCAAATTAATCGAAGAATCACGCCATCGGTAGGCAACACCCGCGTTTTGTGTCGTATATGTATTCTCATATTGATTTGAAAGCGTTGTATCTAGCTGCGAATAGGAGTATGTAGAAGAATCAAGATTAAATCTCCTGTAATCGGCGTTGCTTTTCGAGAAGGACGGATTGTAAGAAATTTGAAGTTGTGTGTTCTCAGCGATAGGTTCAGTATAAACAATTCGAGAAGATATTGATGAGCCATCGGTTTTCGTCGTTGTATGTTGATTAATGATTGGTTTTAGGTTTCCATTGTTATGATAATATGTAACATCAGAAGTATTGTTTCCTGTCCCTTCTCGATTGTTAAAACTATTTCTTAATTCAATAGAAAAAGTCCGTCCTGTAGTTTCAAATCTGTGTCTGAATGTTAATTGATTTGAAAGATTATTTCCCGTTGTGTTTGAGTTGTTGTCAGTAATGGTATTGTTAATGAGCAACGAATCATTCAACATGGTACTGCCGAAGAGATAACTTGACGAGTTGTTATCCTGAAAAAATAAACGTGGCTGAAGTATGAGAGAGTTCATCGTGTCAATCGTGTATTCAAATCGCATCTCAAGGCGATGATTGAAGTTCTTCGTTTCAGCGTCAGAAAATTGGTCGTACGTCCGTGTCGAATCAGACGAAGTGAAATATTGCCTTTGCAGATTTTGCAAATTGTTATTTTGTGTCCGGTTGAAAAAGTAACTGTGTTGAACAGAAAGTTTCTCTCCCCAATTATCGGAGTAGTTTACACCGAATGAGTTTGTTGATGCAATTCCGTTTTGTTGACCGACGAGAAAATTACTCCCACCGAATCCACCTTGAAATTGTCCGCCGCCACCACCACCACCACCGCCGCGTTCAAACCGCATTCCGCCCATTCCTCCTCCTCCGCCACCACCACCGCGTCCGCCACCGCCGCCCCCCATCACTCCGACCAAATCCTGTTGCGAAAAATTTTGTTGGTTAATATTGTTTGAAAGTCCAAGAATAGATATTCGCGTTCCTTGCTGAAAGTGGTTGAGGTTTCCTCCGCCAATATATTTCCCCGCATCACCAATTCCAGCATACGCTTTTCCGAACGTTCCTATTCTTCGTTCAGGACGTGTAACCACGTTCATGGTTTTCACCGCTTGCCCGTCATCGAATCCGGTAAACTGTGCCTGGTCGCTTTGCTTATCGAATATTTGAATTTTATCCACAACCTCAGCAGGAAGATTCCGCAAAGCAAGTGTCGGGTCATCTCCAAAAAATTGTTTACCGTCCACAATCACACGTTTCACTTCTTCTCCATGTGCTTTTACGGTTCCTTGTTCGACCGTCACGCCCGGCATTTTTTGCACAAGGTCTTCTGCAACCGCATCTTTGTTGAGTTTGAATGCACGCGCATTAAACTCTGTCGTATCTCCTTTTTGAAATGTTCGGGGAGCCATTTCCTCAACGACCATTTCATCAACAGGAATTTCTGTCTCTGTCAATTCGAGTTCGCCTGCATTGACACTTGTCTCAGTAACCCGGACAAACTTAGTAAATTTTGCATACCCGATTGAAGAAACATCAAGCGAGTATCCGCCAAACCGAATGTTTGAAAATAGAAAATTCCCATTCGTATCGGAAGGCATGATATGAGTTTGAGTCGTATCTCTCCGATGGGTTATTTTGACATGCGCGCCAATGATGGGCTTTTTCGATTTGCTGTCAATGATTTTGCCAGTAAGATCGGCAGTTTGAGAATAGACTTGAAGGCTGAGAAGACTCAGCAACATGATAAGGTACAATTTTTTCATGGAGTGAAGATACGAATAATTTACGTGTTACTTGGATTCAGAAGTCGAAAGGCGAAACTCGAAACTAAAGTCGAGCGGTTGTGGACGGTCGCCACGAGGTCCTCTCCCGAACTCTCCGCCGCGTCTTCTTCCTTGTTGCATATCTCCGTCTGGTGGTTCCATATCGCCGGGCATTTGTCCGCCACGTCGTCCTTCGCCCATTCTTCTTCCCGGTCTCATGCCACCAAAAGTTCCCGATTTAATTTCGACTTTCACAATCGAACCGAGTGATGCTTCAAGTGCATACGGAGTCGCTTTTGTTTTTTTTAGCGGGACTTTCACTTCATACACAATCGTCGAATCCTGTTCCCCGATTTTCATTGCGAATCCATTTTTCTCAATTATCGAAAACCGGTGCCTGTCATTTTCGTCGTTACCGATAATTTCATATTCATTCATTGATTCTTGAGAAAGTTTGTCCCACTCTTCGCGAGAGCGTGCCTCTTCGGAAGGAAAGGAAGTCGGGTTTTCAATTTTCATCAATCCCATTGGATAATTCAAGCCAAATCTTGTTCCGCTTTCGGATTCGAACCAAAGCGTCAAACCCAGCCCGCCGAGTTGTCTACGAAATTGCGGATTTGGCGACTTCAAACAGACATAGACGAACTCATCATCATTTCTCAATCCTAAAGAAATAGGGGAGTCTTTGATGTTTGTTTGATAGGAACTCCAGTCGTTGGCGTTGCCGTCTATTTGGATTTCGTTTGATTTCCAAACACTCGAAAGTTGGGTGGTAGAACTGCAACCGAGTAGGAACAATCCAAGAAAGAAAGTCAAACAGATGTTGAAAATATCAAGCGAAATGAGTTTTTTTGAGGGCGTGTTCATTGTAACCTATGTTGTCTGGGATTTAGACTGAACAATGAAGAATGGGTTTAATGAAAAAGGAGCGAGGGATAGTTTTAACAAAATATTTTCTTCAAACCCTTGCAAATCTCTGTAAAGAATGATATACTCAGGCAAATTATTTTAAGGTATTTAGGGATATGAAAAGTTATTTTACTCGATTTTTAATTTTATTACTTGCTTCTTCATTAACGCTGATTGCCGAGGAACCATGGTTTTCTCAGAACAGCGGGACTTCGAGCAATTTGAGGTCAGTATTTTTTGCCAATAAGTTGGTTGGTTATGCTGCGGGTGAGGGGGGAGTTATCCTCAAAACAACGAACGGAGGAAGCGTTTGGAACGACCAAACATCCGGCACGACTGAGACTTTGAATTCGGTTGTGTTTGTCTCCGTATCATTGGGCTGGGTGTGCGGGAACAACAATGTTATTCGAAAAACAACAAATGGTGGAACCACATGGACAAATACCAATCACGGAATTCCTGTTAATAATACTTTCAACGGTATTGTGTTCACCGATAATTCTTACGGCTATGTTGTGGGACAATTTGTTGGTGATGTAACAAAGTCGGTTGTGTATTCAACGAATGATGGAGGCGCTTCATGGACACAAACGTTATTTGATGACAGGACTCAGTATTTTACCTCAGTACATTTTCCCAATTCCATAAACGGATGGGTGACAGCAAACAACGGAAGAATACTTCATACGACTGATGGCGGAACTAATTGGATTTATCAGAGTTATGCCGCGAATCGAAGTATCTTTTTCACGGATGATTCTGTAGGATGGGCAAGCGGAGATGGAAACGGAATTTACTGGACATCGGATGGCGGAACAAATTGGAATTCCAATAACGCTTCTCAAATGTCCTTTCTTAATGATGTCCATTTTATTAATCGAACCGAAGGATATGCCGTCGGTTCTCCCTCCGACACGGTAGTAAAATCAATTAATGGAGGAAGAACATGGAAAAGTCTTCCGACAAAAACAGCTGGACGAGTTTTCAATTCGGTTTTCTTTGTGAATAGTGATACCGGCTGGGTTGTTGGCTCCGGTGGAATGATATTAAAGACAGTGAATGGTGGGGAAACTCCGACTGGCATACATGATGATGAAAACATTCCCGCTTCTGTTCATTTATATCAAAATTATCCGAATCCGTTTAACCCCAAAACTG
This sequence comes from Ignavibacteriota bacterium, assembly GCA_016212665.1. Classification (NCBI taxonomy): domain Bacteria; kingdom Pseudomonadati; phylum Ignavibacteriota; species Ignavibacteriota bacterium. The sequence goes on along the minus strand of JACREZ010000021.1, from coordinate 9,844 downwards.
ATTTTAGATTTCGGATTTCGGATTTCAGATTCGTCTCACTCAAAGTATTCAATATTTTAGGGAAAGAAGTAGCAACGTTGGTTCATGAAAAGAAAACGAAGGGTGAACACAGCATTGAATGGGATGCAACAGGTTTTCCAAGCGGAATATATTTCTACAAACTTCAAGCAGGTTCTTTCATCGAAGTGAAGAAGATGTTGTTGAGTAAATAATATAAGAAATTGATTGGACGATTGTTCGGCAAAATAATTTTTTGTATAATTGTCCGCCCGCATTTACTAACCCGCCGCGATGTATGCACAACTCTTTCTGCAGAAGATTAAACTATTCGCGGGAAGTCAGTCTCTAACATACAAATCAATATCATTTGTTCATCATAGTCTTCATTATATTTTTCAACAGCGTTATGTTCGGACAGGACGAAACCAATCGTTCCTCTTCAAGGCAAACGAATGAATCTGCACAATCGGATGTACGAATCCATTCATCTGTGTTTTATTCGTATGGCTCCTATTCAACTGCGACCGTATCAAAATCCGTGAATACGTTTCTTACGCTCGAACACCAGAAGAAGAATTTCTATACTTTCGGTTACCATTGGCTTTCATTTTCGAGAGACGATGTCGGTCTGAATTATTTTTCTGAGTACGCTTTCATTGGAAAAGGTTCGATGCGTTTGGGGAATCGTGTAAGCGGAGCGTTGTTTTATTCCTACAACTACCAGAGCGAAATCGAAGATATTTCTAACCCCTTTATCTTTCATGCGTTCGGAGGAAGTTTCGGCTATTGGCTGAACTATGATGCATCTGTCGGATTTACATATTCCGGCGCGATTCAAATCAGCGAAACGAACACATCAAGAGGAAATGGCAGAAATCAATCAACAACTACATCCGATTATGCTGTGAATAATTATTCCGGGCATTTCATTTACAATCTCGGCTCCGGAATTTGGATAACGACTTCTGCAATTGCTTCTGATTCGAAATGGGCTGGCAACTTTCTCTTTGTCCGGCAGAACATAAACGTATCGCTCGGAAAATATACACGCATGAATGTTTCGGTAGGATTCGGACGACGAACATTTTATTTCGATGAAGATTTACTGCTTCTCTACAATCAACCTGAAGTACAAACCGGCGGCTACATGCTCGGAGGAACAATCGGCATTACGAAAAATTTCAACATCGCTCCGTCGTTCGAGTATGATACATTCGATAGTTACACTATCACCTACGGTTCAATCGGTTTTCGATATTCATTTTAACAAAGGATAACTTATGAAGAATTATAAAATTCTGTTTTTACTTTTTGGTCTCTTGATTTTTGCCGGCAGTGTGTATGTGCAAGAATCGAAGACATCAAATCAAAACGGAACGACGTTGACAACGGAAGTTTCGTTTGATTATGACTCGGCAGTTCCGACCAAACTTACATTCGATGTGAAATCAAACAAGAAAAAAGTTTATCTTGGAGTTTCGCTTTATCCCGCGACAGTGAAAGATGCGCTGAAAGATGGAGAGCATCAGCAAATCGAATTAAATGGAGAAACATCAGATAAAGTGATTAAAGTTGGGAAGAAATTTGTCGGCGGTTCGTTCGAGGCGGCAGTCTGGGGAAAGAAAGTATATAAAAACGAGTGCACAATCGAGGATTGCTACTGGTGCGGAAAGAGCGGGTTTCATCTCGACGAATTGCTCGTGTATAAATCAGGAACGTTTTCTTATTCACATCAATAAAATTGTTATGGCAAGTTCAATTCAAACACAAAGAAATTTGAAAGAAGAAATTACCCTCACACCAAATGGTTTCCTCTTCGACCATGTTACGGGGTTGACCTACACTGTTAACTCAACAGGTGGACTTATCCTCAAGCATTTGATGGATGGAGAATCAGCCCCTGCAACAATTAAAGCGCTGACATCAACCTTCGATGTCGGAGAATCAATCGCACAAAAAGATTTGGAGGAGTTCCTTGAGCAGGTACGAGCGTTTGGTGTTCTATAACCTCGCAGTTATAGTGCTTCTTTTTACGCCCGCAGTTATGAAAGCACAAAATGAATTTGTTCCGAGATGGTTCACCGCGCCGTGGGATTCCGGAGGCTATGACCCATCAAGCGTTGTCTGGTCAATGGTTCAATCGGAATTGGATTTGGACCAGGACGGAAAGAAAGAATTTCTCATCAGCACACAATGGAGCAGTGATTACTTCAACATGTTGTATCTCTACGAAGCGGTTGGGAACGATAGTTTTCAAATCGTTTGGTGGTATTCGCTCTATCCGTACTCGAATGATTACAGCACAGTAACGGTCTCAGATTTGGATGGAAACGGTCGTCAGGAAATTCTCTGTCTGCTCGACCCGATTGATACAACATATCATGGCTTGTATGTTTTTGAATGGGAAGGATATGATAATGGTTTCCCGTTCGTCCCGACGACGACATGGGATTTTGGTTTGGGACATTGGTTCCAAGAAGGAAGTTCAATTCTCGCAAATGATTTAGATAACGACGGACGACAGGAAGTCGCAGTTTCGTTTGTCGAAAGTTGGGACACGTACAAAAGTAAAGTGATGATTTTTTCGTTGCAGAATGATTCGCTCCTCAATCCGACATGGCAAATTGAATTTGTTGATTCCACGACGTTATCTGTCGTTGGTTACTCGCTTGCCGCAACCGATTTGGACAAAGACAATCGAAAAGAACTTGTCGTTTCCGGTTGGGATACGCTTCGTGTTGCAATCTATGAAAACACAGGAAGCGCGGACAGTTACGCGCTTTCAGTCAACATAAAGAATCTTTCTTACTATGTTGATTTGGTGAATGATGGTTTTATCGAAGCAAACTTTGATAACGATGCTACAAATGAATTGTATATGTTGACGGCGAACGGGGCATTGTTTGTTGCAACGAATTCAGGTGATGTGAGCCAAATGACTGCGGCAGATTTTGTTTGGCTTGCTCAGTATGATGTGTACAACGGTATGGTTGGGATGACAAAAGCAGATTTGGATACGAACGGCGTTCCCGAACTGTATCTTGCCGGAAGTTACAATGAAGCGGTGTATCGTTGTGAATATCTCGGCGGCGCAGTGAATGATATTTACAATTATTCATACTCAACTGTTTTTATGGATGATACAACGGATGACCACACTTCAGGAGACGACCAAGGATATTTTCGTCCGACAAAAATTGCCGCAGGAGATTTCGATGATGACGGAGTTCCCGATATGATTGTTTCCTCGGCAAGTTTTGCTTTGGATAAGCCGGTGTTACTCTTCGTTGAACAAAGTCAGAATGTTTTTGTTCCTATCAACGCGGGATGGAACATTGTTTCTGTTCCTTCGTTGGTGATTGATAATAAAACGAGTTCACTCTTTCCCAAAGCAACATCGTCTGCGTTTGCCTTTTCAGAGACAGGATATTATCAGAATGATTCACTCCGGGTTGGAGTTGGATATTGGCTGAAATTCTCCACACCGGAAACTGTTGCAATAGCAGGTTATGAACTATTGACAGACACAAATGATGTTTTCTCCGGTTGGAATATGATCGGCTCTGTGTCTGATTCAGTTTCCGTTTCATCAATCACAACGATACCAATTGGTTTGATTGAGTCATCTGTATTCGGATATAATTCAGGCTACACAAGTACCGAAATTATCGAACCGGGAAAAGGATATTGGCTGAAGGCGAACGGGAGTGGAAAGATTATTTTGAAAACTTCAACTCTTCAAGCCAAACATTCTTCCGGTTTGATTTCAAATCATTATTTGACTCGAGATTCCTCACCCGCTAAAGCGGGATTCGGAATGACAGAACCAACAAAGTTGGAACAATCTCTTAGAATACATTCAAAGAGACATGAACAGAAATTATCAAAGAAAACATTTGTTCGAGGACATCGCCCATGACAAAGAAACTTAACATCGCAGTTACAGGATTGAACGCAACTGATAATCCCGCTCCGGGAATTCCTGTTATCAGAAGCGTACGCCATGAACTGAAAAACATCGGTAAGATTATCGGCTTGACGTATGACGCGTTCGATACGGGAATTTATGACGGCGATTTGCTTGATGAAGTGTATCTCATTCCGTACCCTTCGGAAGGGGAGGAGGCGTTACTTCGACGTATCGAATACATTCATTCACGCACTCCGATTGATGTGTTCATCCCGACGCTTGATTCTGAAATTACCAATGTCAATCGTTTATCAACCGAATTGACTTCGATGGGAATTAAAATGTTTCTCCCTACGGAAGAACAGTTTCGTTTGCGGTCGAAGGCGTTACTTTCAGATTTTTGCAAGAAGCATAGCATCTCTTGTCCGAGAACTATCACCATTAACGATACACGGTTGTTGGCAGATGCGTTCAAAACACTCGGGACACCGATCGTCGTGAAGGGAACATTTTACGAAGCGTACATTTCCTATACAGTGGAAGAAGCAGTAATCAATTTCCAACGATTGAAAGCAAAGTGGGGATTACCCATCATTGTTCAGGAATATCTTGCAGGAGAAGAATATGACGTTGCCTGCGTCGGAAGCGGAACAGGAAAACTCATTGGCGCGGTGCCTATGCGAAAACTTCGTTTGACGGAAAAAGGAAAAGCATGGGCAGGAGTGACAATCAAAGATGCTGTTCTTACAAAACTTTCTGAAAAGCTCATTAAGGCTCTCAAGTGGCGTGGACCATGCGAGTTGGAGTTTCTCAAAGAACAGAAATCCGGAAAATATTATTTGGTGGAAATTAATCCTCGCTTCCCGTCGTGGATTTATCTTTCGGCAGGTGCGAATGTGAATTTGCCGGCAACCGTTGTTCATCTTGCGCTTGGACAAAAAGTAAAGCCGTTGCCACCGCCTCAACCGGGAATTTCGTTCGTTCGTCACGCAACAGATTTGGTTTGCCCAATCAGCTACCTCGAGAGTTTAACAACGCTTGGAGAACTCATTTATCATTGAATCATTTACGATTGAATCATTGACGATTTATTAAAAATGATACAATGACTCAATCGTCAATCGTCAATTTAATGACCGTTTAATAACACACTATCACTGAAATAAACTTATGCCTCAAAAACAGTTTTACGAAAAACCTACAATCATCCGGCACTCGGTCGGTTTATCAAACAAATTCGGACGCGCTCCAGGAACACTTCCGATGACGCATATTGACGGCGTTGCGGTGAAAGAATTGGTTCAGAAATTCGGCTCGCCGTTGTACGTTGTCTCCGAAAGTACATTACGGAAAAAATATCGGGATATGCAACGTGCGTTCAGTCTCCGGTATCCGAAAGTGCAGATTTCGTATTCCTACAAAACAAATTATTTGAATGCAATTTGCGCCACGCTTCATAAAGAGGGAGCGTGGGCGGAAACTGTTTCCGGTTTTGAATATGAAATCGCTCGTTCGTTGAACATCCCCGGAAAGCAAATTATTCTCAATGGTCCGTACAAAACCAAGAAAGAACTTGAAAAGGCAATCAGTGAAGGTGCTTTGGTTAACATTGATTCGTATGATGAAATGTATTTACTCGAAGACATCGCTCGTGAACAGAAGAAGCAGATTGAAATCGGTGTGCGGGTGAACATGGAATTGAACTATCCGCCGTGGGATAGATTCGGATTCAATGTTGAATCAGGGCAAGCCTTTGATGCAATCAAACGAATGATGAGTAACGATTTGTTGAAAGTGCGCGGCTTGCACTGTCACGCAGGAACGTACATTGACAATGTGGAAACCTATCGTTTGATGGCGGAGAAGTTGGTAAATTTCTATCATCTCATCAACAAAGAATTAAAAATCAAACTACAGTATTGGGATGTTGGCGGCGGATATGCGGCGCCGAATACATTGCACACAGCGTACTTGCCCGGAAGTCAAACCTGTCCGACGTTCGACCAATACGCGGAAGTCATCGGACCAATGTTATTACGCGGACCCTTTACGCCGAATGAAGCGCCGTTGCTATTCCTCGAACCCGGTCGCTCCATCGTTGAAGAAGCGATGCACATGGTTTCGACAGTTCATGCGGCGAAGCGACTTTCAACCGGCGCGAAGTCGTATGTGATTGACGCGGGAGTCAATCAACTCTTTTCGTCGTTCTGGTATCGTTATGATGTTGTACCGGCGCAGGAGGGGGGAGTTGCGATGGAAGATTCCTCCATTTACGGTCCGCTTTGTATGCAGATTGATTGCGTCCGTTCTTCAATTTCTCTTCCGCAATTGAGAAGCGGCGATTTGGTTGTAGTGAAAAATATCGGCGCGTATAATTTTTCACAAAGTATGCAATTCATTCAACCGAGAGCGGCGATAGTAATGATTTCGGATGGAAAGCCGCATCTCGTTCGTGAACGCGAGACGATGGAATACATCAAGCAGTTGGATAAAGTCCCCAATCATCTGAAAGCATAAGGCGAAGCGATGGAGCGACCAAACGCTCTCCTCGATTTCTTTCGTATCGTTCTGAAGAGTTACGCACACACGCTTTTCTCCGAGCGATACATCCCCGCGCTCTTGTTTCTTGCGGCGACGTTCTACGACCCGTACATCGGGTTGTTCGGTCTGCTCGGAAATATCGGCGCGAATGCGGTTGCGGCGTTACTTCACACGGACAAAAATTATTTGCAGGCGGGAGTTTTTGGAATCAACGGGCTTCTTGTTGGTATCAGCGTCGGTTTGTATGTCCCGATAATTACCGAAGCGCTCATTGTCCTGCTCATTAGCATTGTGCTTTCGACCGTGATTGCCATCGGTTTGCTTTCTTCGCTGACACGAAATCGTCAGTTGCCGATTCTCAGCATTCCGTTCATCATCACGACGTGGGCAGTGCTTCTCGCTTTGAAATCAATTCATCAGGAAACGCCGCACGCTGTCATTCAGCCATTCTGGTTGAGTGATTCAATCAATCAAACATTGGCAGATGCTTTTCCTGATTGGCTGAATTCCTTTCTTACTTCGTTCGGCTCGACTCTTTTTCAGCCGTCCGTTTATTCGGGAGTTCTCGTTGCAATCGGTTTGTTGATTATGAGCAGAATTTCTTTTCTGACAGGCGTGGTCGGCGGGATTCTGGGAATTGTTTTGCATACCTGGATTGGCGGCGATATCAACACAGGTCAACCATTTTCTTCCGCTTTGAATTACATCATCATTGGCATCGGGCTTGGAGGATTTTTCGTCGCACCGAATCTCTCAAGTTATTTGTACGCTGCGAGTGGAGTTGCAATCGGCGTGTTAGTAGTGAACGGATTGAACGCTATGCTTGAACCGTTCGGACTTCCCAGTCTTGTCGCGCCGTTCAACATTGTTATGTTCATCATGATGTATCCGCTTCGCAGTCAAATACTTTATACATCGCGTGCAGGGTTGTATCTCGTGCCGCTCTCGAAAGTTCATTCGCCTGAACAAAACAGGAAATGGTATCTCGAACATCATGGCAAGCGAAGTAACGTTCACTACTCGTTACCGTTTTACGGGACATGGTTCGTCTATCAGGGAGAACACGGACATCATACACACAAAGGGACGCAGGCATACGCATACGATTTTGTTGTGCTTGATAATGAAGCAAAACAGTTTAAAGGATTTGGCGTGGCGCTGGAAGATTATTATGCCTTTGGATTACCCGTTCTCGCGCCCGCAGATGGACGAGTGATTGCCGTAATGAATTACATTCAGGATAATCCTCCGGGTGTCGTGAACGAGATTCACAATTGGGGGAACTATGTCATCATTCAACATTCGGAGACGGAGTTTACAGAAATCAGTCACTTCAAGTATGGCTCGCTCACGGTCAATGTCGGCGACCACGTAAAAGCGGGACAGGTTCTTGGTGTGTGCGGCAATTCAGGTTACTCGCCTGTTCCGCATCTTCACATTCAACGACAGAAAGGTCCATTCCTCGCCGCCGAGACCGTGCCGATAAAGTTTTCAAATATCTTCATCGAGTATGATGGAAAGTTGGATAGAAAGGAATTAACCGCGTTGCCGTTGGGGGCGTTGGTCTCGAATACTGAATCGTAACGTTGATGAACGCAAGGGGGGCAGGGTGTGGAGCGCGCGGGTGAGTTTTGTTATCCGTTATATGTTACTCGTTATTTGTTTGATGATGCTATTAACTGATAACGATTGACTTCTAAAACTAAGTTAATGCAACAGTATAGGACTCACCAACACGCGAAAATTCTTTTGTGTCTCGAAGTTCGAGTTTCCTTCTAATGTCTTCAAATTGATGAATAGTTTCTTTTGAATAGAGTCGCTCACCACAATGGAGACATACCTCTGCCTTGACTTTAACAGTTGCAGTGTTCGTTCCACCGCGTAAAAGTTTCTCTACATTTTTTTCTACCATTGTGTTTCCACAAACAGGGCATTCGGAAAATGGAATCATGTTATGTTCTCCTGAATCTATAATCAATACATAAAAATTCGTCTGGACGATAAACAGTAATCAATACTGACCATTTATTGATTTCGTTGTATGCCCAAACACTATGTATTGGTTCTTTTATTTTGTTATATCCTAAAATCAAACAACTTGGAAACGGTTTATCGTTTGGATAGTCTTCAATAATTTCACCGTTAATAACAGAAAATAGTATTTCATTTAATGATAAGTTATCCTCAATAGATTCTTCATCAGCATGGTCAGACACACGCACTTTGTTGTTGTGAATTGAATCTATTATATCCGAAATATTCATTCACATAGATTATACATAACTGTCATATTTAATACAAACTCATTGAGAAAGAAAGAGGAGCGATAATATGAAAAAATTATTTTTTTACCCGGCTTTCATAAACAGCAATCCACTCCTGCGGTGTCATCTTCGAAACTAACTCACCGATAAACTTGTACGGTATCTGGTCGAGTTTCTTGAAGCGGAGACAACTTTTTCCCATGTCAATTATTTCTTTCGTATGTTTGGGATATTCTTTCTGAAACCATGCGAGCAATTTCGGGTCTGCATAAATACCCATGTGATAGAGAGCGACAAAATTCTTCTGAGAGGCGATGTTCAGAAACGGCAACGGTAATTTCGGATTGCAGTGGTAGCCGTTCGGGTACAACGAATGAGGAACGACATATCCGAGCATTCCGTAACTCATCTTCTCAGAAAATCCTTTAGGAAGATTTTTGAGTATGACTTTTCGTAATTCAGTCATCACTTTTTTTCTGTCTTCGGGGAGACTATCGAGATATTCTTTCGGGGTTGTGGCTTTGGATATCATAAGAATTAGAGAACTTATTACTGTGATTGATGTTGGAACAATGTACTCAACACGAATCAGAATTTCAAAAAATTGATTGAATAATATTCAGTCAAAGTTTCCTCCAGGGTATTATTGTATGGAATGCGGGGTTAGTTGGTTTCTGGGTTTGATGTGGAGAGTATTGGTGATAAGCACTGTGTTTTACTGAGGTACTGGGATAGCATCATGATTTTTTAATGCCGATTCAATCCATGCTCTTTGAGCTTCGCGAAGATTTGTTATTGCTTCATCAGGAGTCCGTCCATCACTTTGACATCCTTCCAGTAATGGGATAGTTGCAAAATATCCTCCACCATCTTTTTCTGCAAGTGGCGTTATCTCAATCTTTTATGGCAATCTGATAATTTTATCAACGTTCATTTGACTGTGAAGATAAGAAAAACTTCAAGTCAAACAAAGATGAAGAAGCAATACCGAGTTGACTCATAAAAAATGTAACCGAAAGGGTTTGAAAATGGAGTCGTTGCCTCATAAGTTAGGTAACCCAACAATTTCAAGGAATTCGGTAGTGACTCATGCAGCAAAACAAGAATATTTACATGAAATCAAAGAACG
>JACREZ010000020.1 GCA_016212665.1 Ignavibacteriota bacterium | reverse complement strand
TCAAAGTTGTTAAGAGGTAATCCATATGTTCACATTTTCTCATAGTAATCATTTGTAACACTATTTTTGTGCTTTGGCGTTATGAAACTATGTATGACTATCGGTAAATCGACTTTTTACACAGTCTCCATTCCTTTGGGATTTAGTTTTTCGGTCTACGACCCGTAGGGGTTTCGATATTAGGATTTTTGGCATCAAACAACGGTGTTGCTTAACTCAGTTATTCAGAAACTTCACAACCGCTTCTGTGCGGGAACGGACTTGAAGTTTTTCATAAATACTTCGGAGGTGACTTCGAACAGTGTGGACGCTAATGAAAAGTGAGTCAGCAATTTCATTGTATTTATATCCTTTGGAAAGAAGGGAAAGTATTTCCCCTTCTCGTTCGGAAAGTTTTTCTGTTTCGTTTGGTGTTTCACTGAACCGGTGGAACGATTGAACAATTTTTCTTGCTATCTGGCTCGACATGGGGGAGCCGCCGTTGTACACATCTTCAATCGCTTGAAGTATTTCATGTGGAGAAGTTCGTTTCAACAAATAACCCGATGCGCCTGCTTTGAGTGATTCAAAAACGTCGTCATTATCATCATACACAGTCAACATGACGAAATGGATTTCCGGCATTTGCGATTTCAATTTACGTACACACTCGATCCCGTTCATGTTCGGGAGGTTGATGTCCATGAGAACGACGTGTGGTTTTTGTTTTGGAAGACTACGCAACGCCGCCTCCGCATTATCGAACGTGCTGATACATTTGAACTTATCATATCCATTGATAAGAACTGTTAAACTCTCACGCAACTGGTCGGAATCTTCAACGATAGAAACTTCTATCTTCATTTTTTGAACTCAATGTAATTCCATTTGCTACAACTTACAATAGCACAAAAGCATGATTTTACTTCCTTTCAAGTGGCGCTGTTATCGAAATAGTAGTCCCTTTTGATGGAATGCTTACTTGACGCATGGTTCCTCCTACATCGGCTATTCGCTTTTGCATGTTTTCTAATCCGTGTCGTTCGGGAGAAGTATGTTCAAGAGAAAAGCCCTTCCCATTATCTTCAATATCAATTGTAAATAAAATATTGTCTGCCGCAATCCGTATCCAAACTTCATGCGCGCCGGAATGTTTGACGATATTATTCAGAGATTCTTTCACAACAAGAAAAACATTGTAGCGCGTTTCCGAATTAATTCGAAGTTCAGGCAATTCAACAGGCACATCGAAACGACAAGCAATAGCAGCAACATTCAGGAATTGCTCGGCATAACTACAAATGTATGGAACGAGCTTTTCTAACGAATCATTCTTTGGACTAATCGCCCAAACAATTTCATCCATCTTCCTGACTGCTTCTTTTGACGTGGCAGCGAGTTTTTCAAATTCATTTTGTACTTCAGGTTGATATTCATTTTTTGTTTGGGCGATTTCGCTTATCAATGAAATTGATGTTAGGTGTGCGCCTAATTCATCGTGCATATCGCGTGCAATTCTTGCTCGTTCTACCTCGAGAGCGTGTTGTTGTTCTAACAATGCAATTCTTCGCTTTAGTTTTTTTGTCGAAATGTATCGAACAACTCCGACACCGCCGCCGAGAATCAAAAGAGAAACGAAAGTCAAGAACCATGCGGTTTTCCAAAAAGGAGGCGTGATTATGAGTGTAAGAGAAATTCCTTTCTCATTTTCAATTCCATCACTGTTCGTACCGATTACCCGGAGAATGTACATGCCGGGGTCAACATCGGTATAACTTGCAAAGCGTCGTGTGCCATTGATATTCCAAATGTTATCAAATCCTTCAAGCATATATCGGTAACGATTATTTTTCGGATTTATATAATCAAGTGAAGCAAATTCAAACGAAAAGAAATTTTCCTTATAGGAAAGTGTGATAGTTTGATTTTCTTTCATTTCTTCAAACAAAAGTCTGTCAAATACTTTGAAGTTGCTGAGGACGAGTGGCGCCATGAACCTGCTTGCTGTAATATTATCCGGGTGAAAGTAATTGAGTCCGTTAATACCTCCGAAGAACATATCTCCTTGTTCATTCTGAAAATACGCGCCAGTGTTGTACTCATTACTTTGCAAACCTTGAGGAACATCATAACTCACTATTGCTGCTGTCTCCGGAGAATATCGGGCAAGACCTTTATTTGTGCTCAGCCAAAGAGAGCCATGATTATCTTCCAGAATTCCGTAAATGACATTATTTGGTAATCCGTCCGATATTGTAAAGTGTGAAAAAGTGTTAGAGGCAACATCAAGCCGTGAAAGTCCGGTGCCATCCATTCCAACCCATACAGTGTTTTGTCCATTTGCGCTTGTTTGGTAAATACATTTGACATTTCCGCTGTTGAGTGAATAACTATCGCTTGGTGTATGTTTGAAATGAGTGAAGCGGTTCTTCTTTGGCTCGAACAAATCCAAACCATGAGTTCCAAATCCAATCCAGAGTCGTGGGGTGTTGTTCTCATTCGATGCTGAAACCACATGCACATTATTATCAGCAATAGAATTCGAATCGGTTGGATTGTGTCTATAATGAATAAATCTGTTTGTTTGAGGATTGAATTGTTCTAATCCATCAGATGTCGCAATCCACAGTGTTGATGAATCTCCGATGTGTGTTTCACTAATACCCCAAACATAGTCGTTGCTGAGCGATGAAGGATTGTTCGGCTGATGTTTGTAATGAGTAAACTTTTTTGATTGATAATCTAATCTATCAAGACCGCCTCCATTCGTTCCAATCCACAGGGTTTTTCGTCCATCGCAAACTGATTCATGAAGTGCACGAATGTGGTTGTTACTCAAGGAGTTTGGATTTCGTTCTTCGTGAAAAAAGCGAGTGAAAGAATTTGTCGTCCGGTCAATTCTGTTCAATCCGTTTCGTGTCCCAATCCATAAAACCGGCTTCCCCTCGGCTTGAGATTCAAGTATTGCAAAAACAAAATTGTCGCTCAGGGAAGAAGGATTTTCCGGCTCATGTTTAATATGATGAAATCTTGTTGTGATGGGGTGAAACATGTTTATACCGCCGCCATCAGTTCCAATCCACAACATTCCTGCGCGGTCTTCTAAAAGTGAAACAACAAAATTATTGCTTAACGATGAGGGCACAAGCGGATGATGAGTGTATGAGTGAATCGTTCGTGTAAATGGTTCGAGTTTTATTAATCCCAAACCTTGAGTTCCTGCCCAAAGAGTAAAATTATTATCTGATTTTGTTTCAACTACAGCAAAAACGTTTGTCTTCGATTTATTGGAACTCAGAACCTCACCAACATCAATTTCCGTCAGAACAAATGATGATAGGTCAAAATATTTTAAGCCAGTCGTGGTTCCCAACCATAAACCGGAACGATGAGGAACATTCGATTCACATATGGAATTGACAAATGTCATTTGTTCATCGTCATTCTTATTTGTTCTTTTGTTCAAAAAAGTATTTGACGTTCGGTCATATTTGCTGAGATAATTTTTCGTACCAATCCATAAATTATTGGCGTGGTCTTCAAACAAAAATGATATTTCATCATTCGGTAAGGAAGTTGCAATCTTCGGGTCATTCCTGAAACATGTGAAAGTTTTTGTATCGGAATGAAAAAGATTTAAACCTCTCGATGTTCCAATCCAGATATTATTGAATTTATCTACCATCAACGAGTTAACGGAATTATTACTCAGTGAGGCGGAATCATTAACTCTGTGAATGAAATGCTGAATATATTTTGATTGAAAATTGATGGAGTACACTCCATCGTCAGGTGTGGAAAGCCAGAACCGACCAGTACGGTCTTCAATCATCTTACCGACGTGGGGAGGTCGTATGATGTCCGGAAATTTACTCCAATCGAAAATTTTTAATGTGTAGCCATCGTAACGAGTGATCGAGCCGTCACCCGTTACAAACCAAATAAATCCTTTACTGTCTTGGAATATTTGAGTGACCGTGCTTTGCGGCAAATCCTGTTCAACTGAAATATGTTCAAATCTTAAATATTCTTGTCCGGCTGCTGTGAAGAAAAGAAATAAAACAGCAATCAGTAAACCTTGGAATGTTATATGTGCGAATTGCTTCACAACGAAAGAAAGAATGAACTGATTCAGACTGAAAGAGTAACTCTATTTCCTTTTCAAATGATTTTCTGAATAGAGTGTAAACTCTTTTCCCGGTTCAGCAAGTTGAAACGTCTCAATAAATTCGTTCTCGTTCAGGATACGGTACGTTTCTTTCGCCATTCAACCCGCAGGAATATTTTCAATTAATTCAGTTACAAATGAAATATACTTCCCATCAGCAAAAATGCTGTCTAAAACATATTCGTTCACAAATCCCTCCTGATGAAACTGACGCAGGATAAATTTCTTTCTCCCTTTATCGTAACTGAAAACATCCAAATGATGATGGATTTCTCCTTTGGGGTTTTTCTCCTGCGGCGCGTACGTCGAAGTGTTTACTCGATGAATAAATTTATCATTCAACACAAAATGATACGTTCGTTCGACTGTTGAGTTGCCAGATTCACCGGTTCCTGTTCCCTTCCCACTTCCGAGAAAAAATTTCATAGGTAGCCAGATGTCTGGTTTCGTTTGTTCCTGAGTAAAGAGGGAAGAAGTAAACAGTAAGGAAGTTATGCAAAGTGTCAAGAAGTTCTTCATCGTTGTCTTGAATTGACTGTGGCAAAGGTAGGAAACTTCTTCTTCAAACAAAAAAAGAACACTGATGAACTGATACGACAGAATATCACAGAAAAATTTGTGCTATTCCGTTCTTTCAGTTTCATCAGTGTCCTTGATGAGCGTGTTGCCGAATGGTCATTGCGAGCGCAGCGAGGCAATCTCACTATTGAAAGTAGAGTGGGATGCGGGATTGCTTCGTCGCTTCGCTCCTCGCAAAGACACTTTTCGGTATTCGGCAACACGCCCTTGATGAACTTCTACATCAACACTATTGAATTACAATCATCGTTTTCGTCTCAACAAATTTACCGGAGGTCAGTTTGTAATAATACACTCCGCTCGGAACTTGTTCCGCATTCCACGGGATTGAATATTCGCCCGGATGTTTTTCTTCGTTAAGAAGTGTGACTACTTCTCTTCCGAGCACATCATAAATCTTTAATGTCACCATTCCGAAATCCGAAATCCGAAATCCGAAATTCGTTGTGGGATTAAACGGATTCGGATAATTCTGATACAACCGTGTTGTAGCCGGAAGATTCTTCTCCTCATCCCGCACATCATTCGGCTGACTTGGCACGAAACGAAACGCCTTGTTGTTTGCCGGTTTCAGTTCGAGCGGATAGCCAAGAATATTCATAGCGAACCATTTTGAAGTTGGTTCGGCTTGTAATCCAATGAACGAAGCATACTCAATTCCGAACGCACCGACGGATTGATATTGAAACGTTATGGAACTATCATGTTTATCTAAGATGACTTGAAAGGTTGTGTTCGTATCATCGAAGGAAACGAAATTTCCGACTTTATTCCACTCGACAATGAACTTGTCTGTTTCGTTTTTGTAAAACACCGCGCCATATCCTTCACCATTGTCGAGATAGGGCTTGACAACAAAATCATAACCGAAGATATTGATGTAGTTGCGCGGATTACAATCACTCGGAATGGAAGCAAAGTCGCCCGAACAGTTGAGATAATCAGGGAAAACATCAATCGTATCGTTTGGTGAAGATGAAAGTGAAAGTCCGCCGTTCACACCAATCCACGCGTAGCGCACCTGCTCGCCGAAGAACGGGAATTCAAAACCAATATCAATCGGTCCGGCAGTCCCGTTATCTTGTGGAGGGTTTTGTGCAAAGATAAATCTATCAAACCACCCGGATATTTTCGTACCGGAAGTATCAATCGGATGCCATTGATAGTTCACCGTAGTATCGAGCGAATAGTATTGATTATCGAGTGAAAGGATTCTATATGAATTTGAACGTCCTTCAGAATAGTTTCCTCTCAAATCCATCGCGTTGACTTTATATTCAACAGACATATTTCCGTTCATAGCAGGAATGTACCCGCGCCATGTATTCCCACCGACGAGACTCATCGGGACAGAATCCCACGTAGTTCCATGGTCAATGGAATAGAGAACATGCGCAGAAGCAACTCCGGCGCTTTCCGGTTTCTCAGCGTTGCAATCTTCGATTTCCGCGACGACCGCTCGTTCAGAAGTTTTTGTTGTGTGCCGGAGTTCCGTTGTGTTAGAAATGCCGGGCGGGAGGTCGGATGTTACAGTCATGCTGTACCACCAATTCCATGCGTACGCAGAGGATGAATCCGGCGTAGGACCTCCGCGGGCAACCCAACCGCGTTTTGGGTTGGGAGTTCCTCCGCAGTTTGAGGGACCGTTATCATGTTCATAGAATTTCCACGCACGGGATGGAGCGAGTGCACCGCCGGTGTTATCAAGCGCGTAAAACATCGTTGGATTATCAGACATGTGTTCCGGTGTACTGTTAATTCTCATTGAAACCCAAAAGGATTGACCTTTTGTAACAACGGGAGAACCAAGTCCATCAAGCGGTAACGTGTTGATATTATTCGGTTGTTGAAAGACGGGATACCCGCCAAGTCCCCAGAGTTCTTCACCGACGGGTGGATAAGAAACAGAGGGAAGGGTTATGGTGGAAATCCATGTTGTGTCAGTCGCATCGTCAGGGAACGCGGCTACGCCCATATCTAAATCATTTGTACTATTCCAGTATCCCCAGTTCTGACAACCGTGAGGAAAATTATATCCGGGACCGGAACCGAGACCAATTTTTGATTCGTGAATACGGATGTGGATAGTCGAATCCAATGCCCCGTTTTGTGGGCCACCGAGCCAGAACAGCGTATCAACCGTTCCTGCCGATGGCGCAACAAACCACATCGCCATAATATCTTTATGCCGGGAAGTGAAACTCGTTGTGGGAAGATATTCATCAATCGGATAACCAAATTGTCTTGACACACAATTATCACTGCTTGTTGTCTCCCGTTCGTTTATAATTTTTTGAATTACCTGCGACGCGCTTTCGTGAGGTTGAAGTTGAACAACTTCGTTATTGGGCGAAACGACAAATCGTTGTTGACTGAATGCAAGCGTGGAAAGAAAAAGGAAAAGGTACAACACTTTCTTCATAGAAACTCCATATTTTAGTGATGATTTTCAAGGTAAACTAACCAGATATTGTACTGATTAGAGTGGAATATGTTTCAAATTCAATGGAGAAAAATTTGTAAATCGCGAATGAAAGGAAGAGAGGGGAAGGCGTACGGGATGAGTGGAGTAGGGGCTGTCCGAATCGTCTTTCATCATTCGACATTCATTGTTCGACATTTGATATTTGAGTAAATAACAAATATCAAATGTCGAATTCTGAACTCCGAACAACTTATTGGACAGCCCCTACAGAACAATCACTTATTTGATGAGGAGGAGTTTCTTCACATCCGAAAACTTTCCGGCAGTCATTTTGTAGAAATAGATGCCGCTCGGAACGTTACTCGCATCCCATTCGATGGTGTATTCTCCGGGTTCTTTCTTTTCGTTCAAGATAGTTGCTACTTCACGTCCCAGTACATCATAAACTTTCAATGTAACCAATTCGAAATTGGCAATCCGCAATCCGAAATTCGTCGTTGGATTAAACGGGTTCGGGTAATTCTGAATCATGGCAAACTCCAAAGGTCTCTGATTTCCTAAAGATGATACGTCAAGGGAATTTGGCTGTCGTATTTTGAAACAAGAACCATTATGTGGTATAGGTGAACATGGCGCCGCTCTTCTGTTTATGAACGACCAAGGTGACCTATTGCCAAGTGCTGGAATTGTATCTGCTTGAAAACCGATGAGTGCAGTTGAGTCCAATCCGGCTACACCGACATTATCGTATTGGAATTCAATCGTTCTATTACAACGATTCATAACAACTCGAAATACAAATTCGTCCTGAATTGGATTTGCAAGAGCATCGAATGTTGCTAATGAATCCCATTGAACGATAAAGTTACAACCGCTCGTATCCCAGAGAATACTTCCGTAACGCGAAACAGAATCTTTGTACAATAAATCATTCCAGAAGGGAGCGATAAAGTTCGGTGGTTTCCTCCCTAACCTCATCGTATCACGTGGGTCAGAGTGAGACCTGATTGAGCCGGGGAAATCGAATTCAGAAAAGAAGCCGGCTGAGTTGACATCGAGAGTTTCTGTAGCCGTTTCTGAAAGAGCGATAGCGCCATTTACTCCCACCCATGCGTAGCGTAGTTCCTTCCCGTAGAAATTGAATGTTCCGCCAAGTGGAAATGGTCCGGCAGTTCCATCGTTCGATTCGTTTGGTGTAACGTTATTTGGATGGTCAAAGAAACTTTCAGGAGGAATGAAATTTCCTGTTCCAGATATGTTGAGAGTCGGACAATTACTCGATGTATCAACCGTTGCGTACTGATTATTCATCGAACAGAATTTTATTGAGTTCTGAGGAAATCTTGAAGTAAGTCCCTGGCTGTCTGTTGCAACAATTGTCCATGAAATTGTTCCGCAAGAATACAATCGTGGTATGCAAACACTCCAGGAACTTACAATACCTTTTGTGGCAGGAATGTCCCACATTGGCGCTCCGTCTAACATCCATTCGATGTGGACATTTTCTATTCCCGCCTCAACTGGGTTAGCCGGGTTACAGTCTTCAAGTTCGAAAGAAATACAGAATGAATCTTGGTCGCAAAAGAGTTGTTCCAGCAGTTCTGATGATAAAGAGCGTGGTGGTGTATTGTCTGTAACAGAAGTTGAATACCACCAATTATACACACTAACATCAAGAGTATCATCTGTAAATCCTCCGCGGGCTAACCAGCCAAATGGTAATGAGTCAACAGGGTGTCCTGCACAATTTGAAGGACCATACCGACCTGCATAATATTTCCAGTTGCGTGAAGGATAATATTCCTGATACTCCGGCGGGAACGAAGAAAACCCTGCCGCCGCCCATTCTGTTCGTCCTTCTACCGCCTGGCTATCGGTTCCGTTGACCTGCATCGTAACAAAAAACACATCGCCACGACTGACAACAAGCGAGTCGGTTTCACTTGTTAGCGCGATCTGATTCAATCCTTCATGAACTGAAACAGTATCTCCTCCTTGCTTCCAAAGTTCTTCACCAAAGGGAGAGAAGGAGAGAGAATCACCATCAACCGTTGAAACCCAAAAGTAATCGTTTGAGAGTTTGAAGGGAGAAACCTCGTTGGTATAAGTATTCTGATAATATCCCCACGGCGAACATGGCGGCGGATAGGGTGAAATTCCGGGACCCTGTGTCCGACTAATATTAGACCTGAAAATGCGGAGCCAGATTGTTGAATCCTGTGCGCCGATAGCGCCGGAATGATACCAATACAGCGTATCAATTCTTCCATTAAATCGTGCGACGAACCACTGTCCCAGAACATCTTTGTGGTATGCGCCAAATCGTGAAGATGTAGGGAATGCTGTACTCGGGTATCCGTCAATTACATCGTTGGAACATGGCGTTTGAACAGAGGTGGTGAGACGTTTGTTCAATTCTGACGCGGCGGTCTGTTCCGCTTTTGTTAACGGAATGACTTCATCAGTCGGGCTTACCAAATAGCGTGATTGCGGAAATGCAATTCCTACTGTTGCAAGAATAATGATGACGATAAAGTTACCACGTTTCATATTGTACCTCGATTGTTTTTTATTGTTTGAATTTATTTGACAAGCAAAAGTTTCTTCACATCCGAAAACTTCCCGGCAGTGAGTTTGTAAAAATAGACTCCGCTCGGAAAATTACTTGCATCCCATTGAACTGTGTATTCGCCCGGTTCCTTTTCTTCATTCACTAACATTGTTACTTCTCTCCCAAGCACATCATAAATCTTCAACGTCACCAATCCGAAATCCGAAATCCGAAATCCGAAATCCGTAGATGGATTAAAAGGATTCGGATAGTTCTGCAGTAAAGCAAACTCCAACGGCAACGAACTTCCCTCAAGTGTTCGTACTGTTACCTGCTTCACCGATGGATTAGTAATCTTCACCGAGCCTTTCCCGCGTAAGTAAACATTCCTGAACAATGTTCCATCGCTGTTATCAGTCAGCAACATTGTCTTTGTTTGATTGACAGATGCATCCCAAGTTAATGTCAGTGGGAACGATGATGATTGAATGTTGATAGTGTATTCTTCATTCACTTTTGAAGCGGAAAACGTTTCCACCATATTGTTTGATGAGAACCGTGCATCAAACAATCCTTCAGGTGCGACCGGGGGGAGTTCGAAAAATGATTTTCGCAATTTCAAATCCTGTTCATCTCCGAAGTACAGTGTTTGCTCGCCGTTGGCATTATCAGTAATTGTAAACTTGTTTAGTTTGTTAAAGTGGGATGTAATGTCTTCGCTTTTCTCCAATGAACTACTGCTACACAGTTCCATTGCACCACTGTCAACCGCTCTGACGAAGTAACAGCGATAGGGTTCGAGAGACGGTGATGCTCTATATCCATTATCGAATACATACCACATAGAAATGAACATATGGTTAAATGGAACCGGAATAGTCGTAGCCAGATTACTCGATAATGCGTTCCATCCTTCAAGAAATCGGATTGTATCACAAGGTGAATAATCGGGAGGGAAGTGATACGTTTTGTTGCCGTTAATCTTTATCCAATAACAAACTCCGGGTTGAACGGTATCGGTTCGTTCGTAACCGAATTTGGTGAATCTGAATGCGAGCGATGTTGCATTTGGGAAAAGGTGTTGTACCGAATAATTCGTATCAAGAGTGTCAGTCCAAATTGGGACGAGATTCCAACCATTCCCCAACGTAAAAGAACTTTTTTGTTGAATTGTAAAGCAGTCGCCATTTCGCACTCGCGTTTCGATTGGTTGACCATTATTGTTGATAAAACACCAAGGCGATTTATTATTCAGTATCGGAATTGTATCTGCTTGGAAACCGATGAGGGCAGTAGTATCTAAATACTCACTTCCAATATTATCGTACTGAAAATCAATTGTACCACTACAACGATCCAGAATGACTCTGAAAATAGAGTTATCACCAAACCTATCGTTAATCTGAGCGAACGGATGTAATGAATCCCATTGAACAATAAATTTACAACCGATCGTATCCCAACTGATAGTTCCATATTGAGAACCGAACATTGTTTCTCCATAAATCAAATCATTCCAGAACGGTGAAATAAAATTCGGAGGCATTCTGCCGGTTAGGGCTGTATCACGCAGGTCATCGTGAGTACGTATGTTTCCGGGAAAATTAAAGTTTGAAAAATAACCGGCGCTGTTTACATCAAGCGTTTCTGTTGGTGAAGCGGAAAGTGCAATTGCGCCATTTACTCCTACCCAAGCGTATCGAAGTTCTTGTCCATAGAAATTAAATACGCCGCCAAGTGGAAACGGACCTGCTGTTCCGTCATCTTTCGGATTCGTTAATTCATCATTGTTCGGAGAGTTGAAGAAACTTTCTGAACTGATGACATTTCCTGTTCCTGAAATATTTATTGTCGGGCAGTTGTTCGATGTATCAATCTTTGAGAAATCATTATACAAACTGACAACCCGGTAACTTCCCATCGGTTGCGTGACGACTGAACTATCGCTATCTCTTGCAATGATTGACCATGTAACAGTATTCCATTCCTTCACGCCGGGAATGCAACCCGACCATATATGGCTTGTTCCTAACGTCATATTTGTTGTACCGACAAAAATTCCATTCACAGAATATGAAATGAACGCCTCTTCAACATCGAGCATGTTGCCTAAGGAATCGCAATCAAATATTTCAGCAGTAACACATTGGTCTGATTGAGAGAAGATATTCTCCGGAAGTGGCGAGGCGATGATTTGCGGAGGTCTGTTTCCTACGGACGTCATTGAGTACCACCAACTGTACCAAGCAACATCAAGCGTATCACCGGTAAAGCCACCGCGTGCAACCCAACCTTTTGGTACTTGTGATTGAGGAAAGCCACTACAATTTGTTGCGTCTGAATCATGTTCATAAAATTTCCAGATCCGGGAAGGATAATATTCCTGATACTCGGGAGGTGCGGAAGAAAATGCATTTGCCGCAAACTCTGTTCGCTCATCATCAACATGTTGGTTCCATGAATTGATTTGAATCGTGACAAAAAAGACATCTCCTTTGTTGACGAAGGGTTTATAGCCTAAGATATCGAGTGGAATGTAATTTATACCTTGATGTATAGCGGTATAAAAACCACCCATTCCCCAAATTTCTTCTCCCAACGGGTCAAACGAAGCAGTATCTCCGAAGTACGTTGATATCCAATTTGTATCCGTCGCGTGATCTTTGAAAGGAGTTATTCCGTTATCCAGATCATTCGAGTTGAGATAATATCCCCACGGTTGGCACGGCGGATTATATGGACCAGGACGAACTCCCGGACCTGACATTGGTGTAATATTTGAACGAAAGATTCGAACAAAGACTGTAGAATCTAATGCGCCTATGGAACCATTCATGTACCAGAATAAAGTATCAATCGTTCCCGAGTATTGTGCAACAAACCATTGTCCGAGGACATCTTTATGACGCGCTCCAAATCGAAATGTAGGAGGAGGCCAATAACCAAAGCCAGGATAATCCACATCCGGACAATAAGTAGATGAAGTGAATTTCATTCCATGATTTTCTAAAACATGAAACGCGCCTTCTCCTTTTTTCAAAGGAATCACTTCATCGTTAGGACTTACAAGAACACGCGATTGCGGGAAGGCAACAATTGTTACCGCAACAAAGATGATGAAAAGAAAACTAACCTGCTTCATAAAAACCCCAAAATTGTTATGAATAAAGAGCGTGTTGCCGAATACCGAAAAGTGTCTTTGCGAGGAGCGAAGCGACGAAGCAATCCCGCGTTCCACTCTACTTTCAATAGTGAGATTGCTTCGCTGCGCTCGCAATGACATTTCAGCACACGCTCATAAAATTAAGCGCAGGAAAGTTACGACATATTTCGTCAAAAGTCAATCAGGAAATCCCTGATTTTTGGGTTCAAAAAACTTTAGGTGAGGCGCAAGGTTATTCAGCAAGAATATTTCTAAACCCAGTCAACAATATCAGGGCGACAGTTTGCAGGGTTTTTCAAAGCATTCTATCGCAATGTTCAAGAATCCATAGAAATCCGGGAAAAGTCCAACTAGGTTTTTAAAAAACTTAATAAGATTCTGGAAAAACTTAATAAGGATTTGGAAAAACTTAATAAGGATTTGGAAAAACTTAATAAGGTTTTAGAAAAACCTGACCACTTTTTAGAAGAAATCAATTGATATTTTCCGGAACGTGAATAAGTTTTTGAAAAATCAAGCATGTTTTTTCTAAAACCAAGGATGTTTTTTCAAAAACTAAGGATGTTTTTCTGAAAATCAAGTATGTTTTTTCCAAAACCAAGTATGTTTTTTCAAAAACCAAGTATGTTTTTTCAAAAACTAAGGATGTTTTTCTTAAAACCAAGTATGTTTTTTCCAAAACCAAGTATGTTTTAGAAAAAACCGACCGATATTTGGAAAAAACCGACCGATATTTAGAAAAAACCGACCGATATTTGGAAAAAACCGACCGATATTTGGAAAAAACCGACCGATATTTGGAAAAAACCGACCGATATTTGGAAAAAACCGACCGATATTTGGAAAAAACCGACCG
>JACREZ010000019.1 GCA_016212665.1 Ignavibacteriota bacterium | reverse complement strand
CTACTCGCTCTGAAGCAATGAAGCGAGAAAAATGGCTTAAGTCCGGCGTAGGTAGAGAGTGGATGAAATCCAACATCGAAGGGTGGAGTCCGCCGCAGGCGGAGTAGCTCGTTGGGCTCATAACCCAAAGGCTGCAGGTTCTTCGCCTCGGCGAACTGCCCCCGCTACTTCAGGCACTTACAAAAAATTTTGTAAGTGCCTTTTTTGTTCATGCTTTCGCAGTCATTTCATCATTTCCCCTTCATCAACTCAACATACTCCGGTTCGTTCCGGATGCTGTCCAGATCGGTATCTCGCGCTGCCCATTCAAAGTTTTGGTATCCAGCAATTACAGCGTTGCGTAAAGAATCTATTGCAAGTTTCTTCTCTCCCATTTGCGCGTAAAAGCACGCGGCGTTGTATAGCATCAACGGGTCGCCCGGATTCAACTCTAATGCTTTGGCGGCTTCCGCTTTTGCTTCTTCCTTTTTGTCGAGTTGAATCAAATCAATCGCATAAAACATATGACACCGGGCATCGTCAGGATGTTTTGAAAGATACTTTGGATAGAGCATAAGATTACTTTGTAGTTGTTCCGATGATTTTTCTTTTTCTCCGAGTTGCATGTATGCCAGATACAAATCCGAACCGGCAGAATAAAACTCAGGATTCAACGCAAGAACTTTCTTAAACATTTCTATCGCTTCTTTGTACCGGTCTGTGGTATGATAGATCCTTCCGAGAATCCAATGCCCGGTGTAGTTATTCGGGTCAAGTTCAATTGCTTTTCTGCTCGCAGTGATGGCTTCATCAAGCGATTTCTGATTGAGATAAGCAAGTCCCAGCGCCGCATATGCTTCCGAAAGACTTGCATCGTACATCAATGCTTTCAAACTTGATTCAATCGCTTTTTGCAACCAAAAATCTTTCTTCTCGAAATCCTGAAACAACGTGGCGTATGCTTCTCCGAGTCCGGCGTACGCGCTTGCATATCGAGGGTCGAGTTCAATTGCTTGCTGGAAAAGATGAATCGAAAACTGCAAACTGTTCTTCGTGCGACGGTAGAGAAAATTTCGTGCGCGTAAGTTACAGTCAAACGCTTCGGCATCCATTGTTGAACGTTTCGTCAACGCCACTTGTTCGACCGGAGTCAACTTCACCATGAGCGCATCAACAATTTGCTTCGATGTCTGTTCCTGAAAATCAAACACGTCAGCAAGCGAGCCTTTGAACGCTTCAGCCCAGAGTTGCGCATCGCTTTCCACATCAATTAACTGAGCAGTGATGCGAATGTTGTTCTGAAATTTTCGTACGCTTCCTTCAAGCATGTATCGCGTTCCAAGTTCTCTTCCGATTGTCTTGATATCTTTCTTTGTTCCTTTATACTGCATGGATGTCGTTCGCGAGACAACTCTGATATCTTTCAACCGCGACAAATTCAAAATCAACTCTTCTGTCAAACCATCACTGAAGTATTCATTCTCCGGGTCATTGCTCATGTTTGTAAACGGAAGCACTGCAATGGCTTTCGTCTTTGAGGCTGAAACAACATTATCCAGTTCGGTTCGTACGGTTTCCAACGATTCAATAACCTCCTGCATATTCTGATACCGTTTTCCCGGTTCCTTCTCCATCATTTTCCTGACAACAGCGTCAACCGCCAACGGAATTCTGCGGTCAAGCAAACTCGGCGAAGGAGGATCTTCATTGATAATCAAATAGGAAAGACCGGCGGAATGTTCCGCCTTGAACGGTAATTCCGTTGTCAGCATTTCATAAAAAACAATTCCAAGCGACCAGATGTCAGAACGGTTGTCTGCCGGTAAACCCTGCATTTGTTCCGGCGACATATAGGAAAGTGTTCCGAGCGACGCTCCTGTTCTCGTCAGACCGGTTCCACCTTTCAGTTTCGCAATTCCGAAGTCCATAATTTTCGGATGGCTTTCCTTCGTCAACATGAGGTTTTCCGGTTTGATGTCGCGATGGATAACACCTTTTTCGTGTGCGGCGCGCAATCCTTGAGCGATTTCCATCGTCCATGCGATTGCCTGACGAACAGGAATTCCTTCTCCGCTCTTCAAACTCAGAATGTGAGACTTTAACGTTCTTCCTTCAATGTATTCCATCACAAAAAACATTCCGATGGTCTGTTCATCAATTTCATATACATTGAGAATGTTCGGATGATTCAGCGAAGCCGTTGCCTTTGCTTCCTGAAGGAACCGTGCTTTACTTTCTTCCAAACTCGAAAGATGTTGTGGAAGAAATTTTATCGCAACGATACGGTCGAGTTTCAAATCCTGGGCTTTATAGACAACGCCCATTCCGCCTTCGCCGAGTTTTTCTAAAATTTTATAATGTGATATTGTTTGGTCTGTCATACTTTTACTTTCCTTTCATGAGTTCTATGTATTCCGGTTCTTTCCGAATCGCATCCAAATCAGGGTCTCGTTTTGTCCATTCAATGTCTTCCAAACCCGCGGCGAATGAATGTTTCAACGCATCAACAGCAAGCCGGTTCTCACCCATTCTCGCGTAACAACACGCGGCGTTGTATAACATCAGCGGGTCGTCCGGACTGAGCGCTAATGCCTTGGCGGCTTCTTGTTTCGCTTCTGCATTTCTTCCCACCTGTGCAAGGTCTGTTGCATAATAGATTCGCGACCTCGCGTCATCCGGGTATTGCGATAAATACTTGGGGAATAATTCAAGAAGTCTGTGAAGAATTTTTTGATAGTTCTCTTTGTCACCGAGTCGTTCGTACACCATTCTCAAATCTCCGTAGGCAGAATGAAAATGCGGGTTGAGAGCGATTGCCTTTTCAAACAGTGTTACAGCATCACGGTCACGGTCAATGGTGTGATAAATTCTGCCGAGAATCCAATAACCGGCAAAATTATTCGGGTCAAGTTCAATTGCTTTTTGTGTTGCTTCAAGTGCATCATCGAGTGATTTTTTTGAAAAATATGCAAGCCCCAACGCGGCATACGCATCGGAGAGTGTCGAATCATACACTAACGCTTTGAGACTCGATTCAATCGCTTTATCCAACCAAATTTCATTCGTATCAAAATCATGATGAAGCGTTGCATACGCTTCTCCAAGTCCGGCATACGCAGATGCATAGCGCGGGTCAAGTTCAATTGCCTTTTGAAAGAGTTGAATCGCGAACTGAATACTGTTCTTTGTTCTGCGATAGAGAAAATCCCTCGCACGAAGATGACAATCAAACGCTTCCGCATCCAACGTTGAACGCTTTGAAAGGACCGCCTGTTCCTTCGGAGTTAGTTTCACCATAAGCGCATCAACAATCTGTTTCGATACTTTTTCCTGAATATCAAAAACATCCGCAAGCGTCCCTTTGTATGTTTCTGCCCATAGTTGCGCATCGGTTTCAACATCAATTAACTGCGCGGTAATACGAAGGTTGTCCTGAAATTTTCTCACGTTCCCTTCAATGATGTATCGTGCATCGAGTTCTCTCCCGATGGTTTTAATATCTTTCTTCGTTCCTTTGTATTGCATCGAAGAGGTTCTTGAAACAACACGAATATCTTTTAGTCTCGACAAATTGGCAATGAGTTCCCCCATGAGACCGTCACAAAAATATTCACTCTCTTTTTCCGGGCTGATATTATCAAACGGAAGAACGGCAATTGCTTTTGTTTTTGCCGCAGTCGTTGCCGCCGCAATTTCTTTCTGAACTGATTCTATCAAAGCAACAACTTCAGCCATTGTTTGAACACGTTTCGCCGGGTCTTTCTCCATCATTTTGTTGACGATAGAATCAACACGATGGGGAATTTTTAAATCGAGCGTACTGGGCGGTACAGGGTTTTCGTTGACGATGAGATACGAAAGCCCGACTTCATGTTCGGCTTTGAATGGCAATTCAGCGGTGAGCATTTCATATAACAGAACTCCGAGCGACCAAATATCTGTTCGGTGGTCAACAGAAACTCCTTGTGTTTGTTCCGGCGACATGTAGGAAATCGTACCGACAGATGTTCCTGTTCTTGTAATTGATTGCGCGCTCTTCAGTTTCGCAAGCCCGAAGTCCATAATTTTGAGAACACCGCTCGCATTCAGCATAATGTTCTGCGGTTTAATATCTCTGTGGATGATATTCTTATTGTGTGCTGCTTGCAATCCGTTCGCAAGTTGAATTGTCCATGCCAACGCCTGCTGAACCGGAACACCGGGACCGACCTTGAGATTCGTTAAATACGATTTCAACGTTTGCCCTTCGAGAAGTTCAAGAACAAGGCACATGGTTCCGTCCGATTCAATCACTTCATACACGCTGAGAATATTGGGATGATTCAGAGCGGCAGTCGCTTTTGCTTCCTGCATAAACCGTGTTTTGTTTTCCTGAGATTCGGAAAGATGCTGGGGAAGAAATTTTAAAGCAACTAAGCGGTCGAGTGTTGTATCTTGTGCTTTATACACAACTCCCATTCCGCCTTCACCAAGTTTTTCAAGTATTTTATAGTGAGAAATTGTTTGACCAATCATTGAGATTTATTTTCCTTTCATTAATTCGATATACCCCGGCTCTGTTCTGATGTTATCAAAATCAGGATCTCTCTTTATCCATTCGAAATTTTCATAGCCGTTTGCAACTGCGCCTTTCAAGAGTTCAACTGCTCTCTGAAATTCTTTCAACCTGGAATAAAGACACGCTCCATAGTACATCATGATTGGATCACTGAGACTAAGTTCCAATGCTTTCTCGCCTTCTCTTCGTGCATCATCGTTCCTCCCGACATACGTTAAATTAACGGCAAATGCCATCCGTCTGTAGGCATCATCAGGATGTTCAGTAAGATATTGAGGGTAAATTGCTATCACTCTGTGCATGAGATCTAAAAACTTCTGAGTTTCCCCAAGACGCTCATAGACATTCGAGAGGTCATCATACGCTTGGAGAAATTCCGGGTTGAGTGTGATTGATTTTTCCAAAGCGTCAGCCGCCTCGCGTTCCCGGTCCGTGGAACGGTAAATCCTTGCAAGAATCCAATACGCATTATAGTTTTTTGGGTCGAGGAGAATTGACTTCTGGCAGGCTTCAAGAGATTCCTCAAATGTTGTTTTCCCAAAGTATGCAAGTGCGAGCGACGCATATGCTTCAGATAAGGATGCGTCGTACATGATTGCTTTCAGACTTACTTCAAGCGCACGGTCGAGCCAGACTTCTTTTCGCTCGAAGTCCCGATAGAGTATTCCGTATGATTCACCTAAACCTGCGTACGCTGAAGCATAACGAGGATCAAGTTCGATTGCTTTCTGGAAAAATTGGATTGCCATGTTCACACTTGTCTTCGTCCGGCGGCTTAAAAAGTCTCTTGCCCGGAGATTACAGTCAAATGCTTCGGCGTTCAGCGTAGTACGTTTCGTGAGGACTGTTTTTTCCGTCGGCGTCAACTTCACCATCAACGCGTCAACAATCTGCTTCGATACCTGTTCCTGAATATCAAAGACATCCGCGAGCGTGCCTTTGTAGGAACCAGCCCAGAGTTGCCGACCGTTCTCCACATCAATGAGTTGAACAGCAATTCTCAGATTATCCTGAAATTTTCGGACACTCCCTTCGAGAATATACCGCGCTCTTAACTCTCTCCCGATTGCCTTGATATCTTTGTTTGTTCCTTTGAATTGCATAGAACTTGAGCGCGAAATTACTTCGATGTCTTTTAATTGTGAAAGATTTACGATGAGTTCTTCCGTCAATCCATCTCCAAAGTATTCATTATCTTTGTCGCCGCCAATGTTCGCGAAGGGAAGAACAGCGATAGCTTTCTTTTCAACCGCTGTAGGTCCGGATTTTATTTCTTCCTCAACCACTTTCAGCGCCCGAAGAACTTCATCGGCGCTCTGATAGCGATGGACAAGCTCTTTCGATAGCATTTTCTTTACAACATCATTGATTGATGAGGAAATTGTTCTATCGAAATCGCTTGGCGCGGGCGGATCCTGATTCACGATGAGATAGAGTAAGCCTGCTTCATGCTCAGCTTTGAATGGAAGATCTGCCGTGAGCATTTCGAAAAAGACGATACCCAGTGACCATATATCCGACCGGTGGTCGGCAGGAATGCCCTGTGTTTGCTCGGGCGACATATACGAAAGAGTGCCGAGAGAAACTCCTGTTTTCGTCATTCCGGAACTGTTCTTCAGTTTGGCGATACCGAAATCCATAATCTTCAATTTTCCATCTTTATCGAACATGATATTCTCGGGCTTGATATCCCGATGGACAATGTTCTTTCCGTGTGCCGCCTTCAGTCCTTCTGCAATCTGAAACATCCATTCTATCGCCTGACGAACAGGTACACCTGTTCCCGACTTTAAGTTCGTGATATGATGCTTCAACGTCGTTCCCTCAATGTATTCCATCACAAAGAACAGCTTTCCATTTTCTTCATTGATTTCATACACGCCAAGAATGTTCGGGTGGTTGAGAGCGGCAGCGGCTTTTGCCTCTTGCTTAAACCGTGCTTTCGTCTCCTCAGAAGTCGAAAGATGAGACGGCAGAAACTTCATCGCGACAATACGATCTAATTTAGTATCGTGGGCTTTGTACACAACCCCCATTCCACCCTCACCTAATTTTTCAAGTATTTTGTAGTGAGAAATTGTTTGACCAATCATGAATATTTATTTTCCTTTCATTAATTCGATATACCCCGGCTCGGTTCTGATGTTATCAAAATCCGTGTCCGTTTTAATCCATTCATAATCTTCCAAGCCCGCGATGATTGATTTATGAAGCGTTTCTATTGCGAGCGATTTTTTACCTAACCGGGAATACACACACGCCGCGTTGTAGAACATCAACGGGTCATCGGGACTTAACTCGGTTGCTTTTTTGGTCTGCGACAATGCTTCTTCTTCTCTTCCGATTGCCGCCAATTGAATTGCATAATGAATATGCGAGCGTGCATCATCGGGATGCTTCGAAAGATATGCCGGAATAAGTTCTAACATTACATTAAGAACAGATTCGATATTTTCTTTTTGACCAAGTCGTTCGTACGCCATTCGTAATTCACCGTACGCTGTATGAAAATCAGGATTGAGTTCGATGGTTTTCTTTAATAGTTCAACCGCTTCTTCATCGCGGTTCATCACATGGCAAATCCTCGCAAGCACCCAATAACCGGTAAAAATATTCGGTCCCAGTTCAATGGATTTTCTCGCCGCCGCCTCTGCTTCCTGGATTGATTTCTTACTGAAATAAGCCAGAGCAAGTGCCGCATATGCTTCTGCTACGGTGGAATCATACATCAACGCTTTCAGACTCGATTCAATTGCCTTATCAACCCAAATTTCTTTTGTGTCGTAATCATAATGCAACGTTGCATACGATTCTCCCAGACCGGCATACGCCGCGGCGTAACGCGTATCCAATTCAATTGCCTTTTGAAACAAATGAATCGCAAACTGTAAACTGCTTTTTGTTCTTCGATAAAGAAATTCACGTGCCCGGAGGTAACAATCGAATGCTTCGGCATTTACCGTCGAACGTTTTGTGAGAATAATTTTTTCGTTCGGTGTCAGTTTGATTTTCAATGCCTCAACAATTTGCTTCGATACCTGTTCTTGAATATCGAACACATCTTCCATTCTCCCCTTGAACGATTCAGCCCACAATTGTCGGCCGCTCTCAACGTCAACAAACTGAACCGTAATCCTGAGATTATCCTGAAATTTCCTGACGCTTCCTTCCAGCAAATACTTTATTCCTAATTCTTTGCCGATGGTCTTGATATCTTTCGCTGTGTTCTTGTACTGCATTGAATTTGTTCGGGAGATAACGTCGAACTCTTTCAGTTGCGATAAACTTACAATCAGTTCCTCTGTTAATCCGTCTCCGAAATATTCGTTCTCTTTATCCCCGCCAATCGTTGAGAACGGCAACACTGCAACCGCGAGTTTATTATCGGTCTTCGGAGTTGATTGAAGATTGTTCTGAAGCGATTGCAATGCTTCTAACAATTCATCAACATTCTGAAATCTCTTCTCTCGTTCTTTTTCCAGCATTCTTTTCACGACAGAATCTATCGAAGCGGGAAGCCTTCTATCTAATTCGCTCGGTAGCGGCGGGTCTTGGTTGACAATCAAATACATCAACCCTGCTTCATGTTCCGATTTGAACGGCAAATCTCCTGTCAGAAGTTCAAAGAAAAGTATTCCAAGCGACCAAAGGTCGGAACGTTGGTCTGCGTTCGCCCCTTGTACTTGTTCCGGCGACATGTATGCTAACGTTCCTACCGAAGCTCCCACCCGGGTAAGCGAACTGTTGCTTCGAAGTTTGGCTAAACCGAAATCCATAATCTTTAACTGACCGGATTTGGTGAGCATAATATTTTCAGCTTTAATATCTCTGTGAATGATATTTTTCTCGTGTGCAACGTTCAACCCGTTAGCAATTTTCTCTGTCCATTCAATCGCCTGTTTGATAGGAATTCCCGACCCGGTTGTAAGTGTTGCCAGATAATCTTTCAGATTCTGACCATCAATAAATTCCAACACGATGAAAGCATTCTCGTTATGTTCATCTATTTCATAGATGGAGAGAATATTCGGATGATTCAAGGCGGCAGTTGCTTTTGCTTCCTGTAAAAACCTCGCCCTGTTTTCTGAAGTAGCAGATAAGTGAGAAGGGAGAAATTTTATTGCAACAAACCTGTCGAGTTTTGTGTCCTGGGCTTTATACACGACGCCCATTCCACCCTCACCGAGTTTCTCCAAAATTTTATAGTGTGATATTGTTTGTCCAATCATATCATTTCCTTAAGTAGCGTCCGGTTCACAACCGGACATGAATTTTTAGTCGCGGTAAGTCCGATTAAGAATCGGACTCTACAGTTGTGATTGTGTGATATTGTTTCTCCAATCATTTCTTCTTCAACTCCTCATTCCAATTAACAACAAGCGTAATCGGCGGCGATGTTTGATCGAGTTCCGTCACCATAAATAGAAATTTCTGCCCGTCTCCGCTTACATCCTGTATGCCTCCGGCAAATCCCCTAAAGATTCCCCTTGATTCAAAATCAAAGAACGTTCGGACGGAATCAACAACAATGGCTGATTGCACAACTCTGACAGCCGCTCCCATTGCTTTTCCAGATGCCTGAAAGAAAATAGTTTTTCCGTCACGCGACCACCTTGGATTGTTCCCGCCATTGATAGAAACTCCCCATTTGCCTGCTGTTCCATCCAAAGCACGGACGTACACTTCGTTCTTCCCCGACTCATCTGATTGGTATGCGATCCATTTGGCGTCAGGAGAAATACTTCCATTTGCCTCGTTAAATTCCGTTTGTAGAAACGGTACCGGCGTTCGGTTACCGGTCATTGGGAGGAGCCACATATCATTTTTTGTTTTAGGATTACCAAATGAAGTATATGTCAGATATTTTCCATTCAGCGACCAATCTGTAACATATTTACCATCATCGGACTTTATCAGTAATTGTTCCGTTCCTGTTCCATTCGCACTTTTGATATAGAGATCGAATTTTCCGCTTCTGTCTGAACTGAAGACTACAGAATCATCGTGAGGCGACCAGTAGGAGGCAATATCCGTTGCCATATCAAATGTGAATCGTGAGCTTCGTCCGCCGTTTATTTCATACAGCCAGACATCATTTTGACGGCTCTGCTTTTCTTGGAAAACGTAGGCAATCTTCTTTCCGTCGTGAGAGAGTCTTCCTCCCCTGGGCCATTTGGTGTCGAGAAGATTGAGCCGATTCCCTGCCCGGTCGAAGAACGCAAACTTTGTTTGTTGTTCTTCACCGGTCTGAAAAATGAGAACGCCGTTGGTTGATACCGAGAACATGGCTCTGCTTCTCCCGTTGTTATATTGCAGTTGTTCAGCAATCGGAACAGCATCGCCGTAGAATCGAAATGTTGCCGTGTCAAACGGTTGTGCCATCAGCATTGCCTGACGATGGAACAACAAATACCCAGATGCATACTCAACATTGGAATTACCGAGCATTAAGACCGAATCGACTGACGAATCAAGCGAAGCAATCCGGACAACATCGTTCTCTGATGCCGTTGCAGCTGTTTGCGTCGTATAGATGAAATGCTTGCCATCGGGAAGGAAATGGGGCCACCGGTGATTTTGAATTTTATTCGCTGTGTCTAATTTCGTAGCCGCTACCGGAACACCTCCGGCGGCTGACACTTTATACAGCGCATCGAGGGAGTTCGGGGCAAGGAGGATCATGCCTGCATTATTCCACGTTCCTCCACGTCCCGCTGGTGCATCGCAGATTGTTACAACAGGTCCTCCTGCGGCATCTATTTTCTTGAGTTTCCCGTCTGCAAAAAATGCCAGTGACTTTCCATCGGGAGACCAGAACGGATGGTATGCCCCGTTCGTTCCCGCAAGAGGAACGGCAGTTAACGATTCTATCGCACGAACCCAGAGTTGATTTGTGCCTGTCGTATCAAATCCTACAAATGCTACTTTTTTCCCATTCGGAGAAACAGCAAGATGCCCGCCATTCTGTACGTTGAAGTTCACTCTTGAAGGGGGAAGAATATATGCGCGGGTTACAGGTATCTCTGGCGGAGGCGCGGGTTTCTGAAAAAGAATATAACCCACAGCTCCCGACGCAATCAGAAAAAAGAGAGCAGAAATAATCCATGGAAGTTTGTCGGCAGTTTTCTCTTGTACCAACTGTACGGTTTCTGTTTGATTGTACTGAGATTGACCCGATGTTGACTGATACGCAGGACGAACCGCAGTAACTCGGCTGTGTCTCTGTCGGGTAGATTCCCGCTTTACGCGCCGCAAATCTCGGGCTACTTCGGCAACGGATTGACAGCGTTCTCTCTGGTCTTTCTCCAAACAATCAAGCACGATAACATCAAAGTTCGAATCAATGTCCGGTTTGATGGCAGACATCGGCGCGGCATCGACGTTGACGATCTCATACATCAACGCCGTCTCATGCACACCTCTGAAGGGAAGTTGTCCGGTGAACATTTCATACATGAGCACGCCGAATGAAAAAATATCAGACCGATGGTCTGTGTCTTGCCCTTGTACTTGCTCAGGCGACATATAGCCCGCCGTACCGACCGTGCTTCCTTCTTTTGTCAATCGTGTAATCTGGCTTCCACTCGCCCTCAACTTCGCCAGACCGAAATCCATTATTTGAGCGATACCGTCTTTCCGAATCATAATATTATCCGGCTTGATATCGCGGTGGACGATTCCTTTTTCGTGCGCTGCTGCAAGTCCATCGGCAATCTGGATTCCAATATCTACCGCCTGTTTGAAGCTTATCATTCCTTTTTTCTCCCGAAGCGTTTGCCCATCCACAAACTCCATCACGATAAACATTTGCTTGCCCCCTTGAGAACTTTCGTGTTCTTCGATAGAATGAATGGTACAAACATTCGGATGATTCAAAGCAGAAGCAGCTTTTGCTTCCTGGACGAAACGGGATTTATCCTGTTCGGATGCCGCAAGATGAGGAGGCAAAAATTTAAGCGCAACCATACGGTCGAGGTTTGTGTCCTGAGCTTTATAGACAATGCCCATTCCACCTTCACCGAGTTTCTCCAGAATTTTATAATGAGAAATTATTGAGCCAATCATATCTTACACCGTAAGTTGTTCATGTAACACTCTCACCTGTTCCATCAATTTTTTAAACCGTTCATCGCCACGTAAGTTATCCAACAAGGGATCGTATTTTGAAAGGAAGGGGTAATTGAGCATCCCATTCCGAATGGAATGCTCCAGAAAAAAAAGCGCTTTTTCTATCTCGCCGATGAGAGTGAAGCAATGGGAAACATGGAGAGCAAAATGCATATCATATTTCGCCTCAAGAGCAAGGTCTGACGTATCATACTGGAGCGCAAGATGTTTCTCTCCCCGAAGAGCGTGTTTCAGAAAAAGCCCGTGCTGTGTATAAACCCACGCGGGAAAATTCCAGGCAAGTTCATCGATTAAAACAATCGCCTCATCATACTTTCCGCACCAAACCAAGACTATCGCCTGGCTCCATATGGCGAGAGGAGATTGGGTATCCATCGCAAACGCACGATTTGCCCAAACCAAAGCCTCTGAAAAATCACCTCGATAGGCAAAGACAACCCCTTTTATGAAAATATTGATGGGTGTCAGTGGATCGACAACTATAAGAGCATCGGCGGCTTTCATGGCATCGACGTTTTTACCAACGTATGAGTAACATGCGGCAAGCCAGAGGAGTGTTTCGGTATTGGTCGGCTCGATAACGAGTGCCATTTTCATTGACCGAATTGCCTCGACAATGTCACCTTCATTCATCTGAATCAACCCCAGCAGGTTATAGCCATGCGAGGAGGATGGATTGAGTGAAAATACTTTCTGTGCGTACTCCCGTGCACGATGAAGAAAGTTTACGTCCACTTTACTGATCCAACGGAAATAGGATATATTCACATAACCAAGTGCAGCATAGAGAATTTCGTTCTCGCCTACAATAGCAAGTCCCTGATTCAACAACTGAATCGAACGTTCAAGAGAATCAGCCATTCCACGCTGGAGTTCCCGACGGGCTTTTAGATAAAGATCATACGCCTGAGCATTGTTTATCGGACGCTCTTCCATCCTGCGCTCCTCGTCAGAGCTAAGCGTGACCTTCAGCGCGCCGACAATAGCACGGGAAACATTTTCCTGAATCTCAAAAACATCCTCTAACGTTCCGTTATATTTTTCCGCCCAGAGGTTCGCATCTGATTTCCCATCGATTAACTGTGCGGTGATGCGAAGAGTCTGTCCCGACTTTCGAACGCTTCCTTCAAGAACATACCGGACGTTAAGTTCCTGTGCAATCGTCTTGATATCTTTTGTTGAACCCTTCAACCTCATCGCGGACGTCCGCGAAATTACACGGAGCGATTGAATCTTGGAAAGGTCGGATATAATTTCTTCTGTAAGTCCATCACTGAAATATTCGTTCTCTTTGTCCGGACTCATATTCTCAAACGGAAGAACAACAATTGATTTTTGTTCAGCTGAATTCTTTGGATTCCCCTGACGAGAATTACGTAAATCACTGAGGAGTTCTCTCATGCTTTGATAGCGGCACTGAGGTTCCTTTTGTAATAATTTCCCGATGATCTGTTGGAGATTTGTTGGAACATTGGGCCGTACGTTAGTAATTAATTGAGGTTCTTCATTGAGAACTGAATACATAATCGCCGCTTCATGTTCGCCTCTGAACGGCATTTTTCCTGTGAGCAATTCAAAAAAAACGACTCCCAGCGAGAACATATCAGCCCGGACATCCACGTCATTCCCCTGCATTTGTTCCGGCGCCATGTACGCGAGTGTGCCGACGGTACTTCCCGATTTTGTCAACGTGCTGGTCCCGCGAAGTTTTGCCAAACCAAAGTCGGTAATTTTGATTTTCCCTTCGTCCGTCAGCATTAAGTTATCGCTCTTGATATCGCGATGGATAATTTGCTGACGGTGAGCGTGTCCTAATCCTTCTGCGATCTGGATAATGTAGTCGGTTGCTTCCTCGATGGAAATCTCCCTTCCTTCGTTTTTCAATTTCTTGATTCTTGACTTCAACGTACCTCCGGGAATAAACTCAAGTGCGAGAAATTTCTTCCCCTCAACTTCATCAACATCGTAGATCGTTGCAATGTTGGAATGGTTAAGCGCGGAGATAGCTTCTGCTTCTTGTTGAAAACGTGCAAGTTCCTCGCCTGATGAAGAAACACTTTCCGGCAAAAACTTTAACGCAACAATACGTTTAAGTTTTGTATCTTCGGCTTTAAAGACGACGCCCATTCCGCCCTCACCGAGTTTTTCCAGAATTTTATAGTGAGATATTGCTAGTCCTATCATTTAGTATTGTATTCTTTCATGAGTAACATAATTCTCACCTTTGAGGATGGAATTTGATTTCATACCAACCCTTAGGGGATTTTTTTTGAGACCCGGAATAAACTGTAAAACGAACTATTTCATTCTCTTTACGATTACCATCGTCACATCGTCCGACGGCGGAGAATCCCGAACATGGCTTTTTATCGCCGCTCTCATCTGGTTAGCAAGTTCCGGCAGAGGTGTGCTTCTATGTTGTTGCAAAACTTCTATCATTTTCTCTTCTTTGAATTGTTCACGATTTGCATTCATTGCTTCCGGTATTCCGTCGGAATACGCAAAAACAAAATCACCCGGATGAAGAGAAACGACCTCCTCTTCTAACTCAATCTTATCAAAAATACCGAGCATCAAACCTCCTGTGGAAAGACGACGGAATGAACCATCTTCAGAAAACAAAAACGGGTGGTCATGCCCAGCATTGCTGTAGTGTAATTCGTGTTTTTGAATGTCGAGCATTCCATAAAACAACGTGCAGAATTTTTCACTGCTTGTACTTTGGAAAAGCAATCGGTTGGAATTCGTGAGACATTCAGCAGGAGTTCGATTGAGAAGCGTTTGACTGCGGAGTGTCGCCTGCACATTCGACATCAACAACGATGCAGGCAATCCTTTCCCCGTCACATCACCCAAACAAATTGCAAGGTGGTGTTCATCAATCGGAATAAAATCATAGAGGTCGCCTCCAACCTGATGCGCGGAAATTGTCATTCCATAAATTTCATATCCAGGAAGTTCAGGATTTTTTTTCGGAAGAAGATTCCTTTGAATCTCTGCCGCAAGGCGAACTTGTTCCTGCATTGCCATCAGCGATTTTTCCTGCTCATATAATCTCGCGTTCTCAATCACCTGAGCAGATTGCGATGCAATAATCACCAACAATCTCTGGTCGTCTTGAGTAAAAGATAATCCATCCTTTTTATTATACGCGGTGATAACACCAATCAATGTTGATTTCACCATCAACGGAACACACAACAAATTCCTGATTGAACTATCCCACTTCGTCCCCTTAAATCTCGGGTCGGTTTCCGGTTCATTGACTAACAACGGTCTGTTGTTCACCATGATCCATCCCTGAACATTTTGATGAAGATGGAACTTCTCTTGTGCAGATGTAGAAAAGTTTTGCCGGACTAATGTTTTCCCGGCATCAGCAGTTTCAACATCAATGAGTGTGACAACGCTTTGCTCTGCCTTGAGAGCGCGAAGAGATTTACGCGTGATGGTTTCAATAATTTGTTGAGTATTAACTGAGGCGCCGATGGCGCGGGCAAGGTCGTTAAGAATTGATAACTCCTCAACAGCTCTCCGAAGACGTTGATTTTCTTCTTGAACCATGAGGGTTTCTTGGGGTAACGGTGTGGTAGTTGATTCCATTGATACAGTAAGAACAAAAATATTGATAAAAAACTTGACCAATATAGAAAAGTCGTTTCTCCTGACAAAACATTTATCATGTCAACCTACATTAGAAATGTTTGTACCGAAAGTTTGTTGAATATTTCAACGCAAAAAAAAATAAGCATCCTACTTTTGTGGTAGTTCACCTACTCGTCTTGCGGGAAGTTCACCAATTACACATACTGCCCCGCAACAAACCCCGATGCCCACGCCCATTGAAAATTGAATCCGCCTAATTGTCCTGTTACATCCACAACTTCTCCGATGAAAAATAATCCCTGAACGTTCTTTGCCTCCATCGTTTTTGAAGAAAGTTCGTTCGTATCAATTCCGCCACAGGTCACTTCTGCTTTTGCGTAGCCTTCTGTTCCGGTCGATTTGAGTTCCCACAAATGAAGTTGCGATGCAATCACGGAAAGTTTTTTCAATGTGAAACGATTCATCGGCATCGAAGGAACAAATCGTTCGCACCATAATTGAGCAAACCGTTTTGGAAATAGTTCTGCAAGTACGGTTACTAATTCTGTTGTTAATTGTTGTCGCTCTTTGAAATATTCATGAAGGTCAATATCGGGAGAAAGGTTGATGGAGATTATATCGTCCTGATTCCGGTAAGAAGAAATTTGGAGAATCGCCGGACCGCTTAACCCGCGATGCGTGAAGAGTATATTTTCTCTGAACGAAATTCCGTTGCACGAAACTATCGCATCAACAGAAACGCCGCTGAGTTCAGAAAAGAAAGCAATATCTTTTTTGGTGAATGTTAACGGTACAAGCCCCGGTTTAGTTTGGTTGACTTTCAAACCAAATTGTTTCGCAACTTGATAGCCGAAATCTGTCGCTCCCAGTTTCGGGATAGAAAGTCCCCCCGTTGCTACAACCAACGATTCAGAAGTAAACTCACCTGTATTTGTTGAAACAATAAACTTCTCTTCTTTGGTGATTGTTTTGACTGAACACCCTGAAATAATTTGAACGTTTGCTTCATTCACCTCATTCTGTAGCATATCAAGAATTTGCCGGGAAGAACTATCACAGAACAATTGCCCCAATTTTTTCTCATGATAACTCACGCCGTGTTTCTCAAGCAAGGATAAGAAATCATCAGGAGTGAAACGTGCGAAGGCAGATTTGCAAAAGTGAGGATTTTCCGAAATGTAATTTGCATGACTTGCATAGATGTTGGTAAAGTTGCACCGTCCGCCCCCCGAAATGCGAATCTTCTCCCCAATCGTTTTGTTCCGTTCGAGAACGAGAACCCTTCTCCCTCGCTTTCCCGCTTCGATTGCGCACATCAATCCGGCGGCGCCCGCCCCGATAATAACTACATCAACGTCACTCTGCTTTTTCATCCGTCATTTCTCAGTTTTCAAACCGTGAGAAAGTACAAAATTATTATGACTCTGAACAGAACAGAGTTGGTTTTGAGAAGATGAATTTGTACAATTGTTCAACTATTTTCTCTACTCTTAAAGATTGTCTTATGAATCGTTTGCTCCAATGTATTTTCGCGTCACTATCCTTTTTCATCATTCTGGTTATCGTTCTCTCATTCAAAACAAACGATGAGGGTGTTCATTCGTTATCGCGTTTGAAGGATGTTCACATCTCTCACCAATCTGCCGGGTTGGATAACGATTGGTTCATGTCGCAACGGAGTTACCCTAAGAATGAGATTCCCAGAAACGCTCTCACGAAAGCAAAACTACAAATGAGTGCGTTTCGTGCAGGAATAAAAAATCCTTCCGGTACATGGAAAGTTGAAGGTCCGTCGAACATCGGCGGACGCATTACCGCTGTTCTCATTCATCCTACCGACCCGAATATTGTCTATGCGGGTTCAGCATCGGGTGGAGTTTGGCGCTCGACTGATTTTTGTGTGACCTGGGAAAATATCTTCAACGAACATTTCTCCATCGGCGCACTTGCGTTCGACCCGCTTGACCCGAACATTATTTATGTCGGAACAGGCGAGGCAAATCCCGCAGGCGTTGCTACCTATCCCGGGAACGGAATCTGGAAAACAACGAACGCAGGAACGACATGGTCGAACATCGGCTTGGAACAAACCGGGCACATCGGAAAAATTGTTGTGAATCCTCTTAACAACAATGTTCTCTACGTTGCGGCGCTGGGAATGTACCGCGGCAAAACTCAGGAACGCGGAGTCTATAAATCAACGAACGCAGGAACTTCTTGGAACAGAATCCTCTTCTCTAATGACACGACCGGCGCGACCGACCTCCTTCTCGACGCGACTGATACAAACCGCGTTCTTGCCGCTATGTGGACACGGTACCGCACGCCGCAGGTAAGTATTATTTCCGGCACCGCTTCGGGATTGTTTCTTTCAACAGATGCGGGGACTTCATGGAATCCGGTAACGAATGGCTTTCCAAATAACGATGCAAACCTTGGGAGAATCGCGCTCGCAGTGGCTCCATCTAACCCATCGGTCCTGTATGCGCTTACAGCCGCAGGCGCAGGTTGGGACGGCGTCTATATCAGCATCGATACCGGTTCTAGTTGGATTCAAACATTTAACGGAAGTACTTTCGGAGAAGGACAAGTTTGGTATAACAACATCATCTCGGTTGACCCTGTTAATCCAAGTATTATCTGGACAGGTATGACATCCCTCTATCATTCTACTGATGCCGGAGCTTCGTTTACCTACGCGCCTACATACAACGGGCATGTTGACCATCATGCAATGCAGTTCGCTCCTTCTGACCCCAATATAATCGTTCTTGGAAACGATGGAGGAATTTTCACTTCAACAGACAACGGAAACATTTGGAAGAAATCGCTCAATCTCCCCATCACACAGTTTTATGCCGGAACAGTTTCCGCTCTAAATCCGAACCGAATTCTTGGCGGCACACAGGATAACGGTTCACTCCAAACAAAAAATGGTGTTGTCAACACATGGCAAACGATTTATGGCGGCGATGGATTTTATTGTCTCATTGACCCGACCGATTCCAACTATGTTTATGCTGAATATCAGAACGGCGGTTTGGGTTATTCCACCAATGGCGGGGGTTCGTTCAACTCCGGGACCACAGGCATCTCACCTTCGGACAGAAAAAACTGGGAAACACCGATTGCGATGGACTTGCAAAATCCCAAGACATTATACACAGGAACTCATCGTATGTATAGAACAACCAACAACATGCAATCGTGGACTGCAATTAGCAGTGACCTGACGTATGGCAACGGCGGACGAGTCGGAACGATTTCGACCATTGATGTTTCCCGGACAAACAGTCAGGTGATTTATGTGGGAACAGATGATGGAAGAGTTTGGGTAACTACTGACGGAGGAAGTTCATGGAATGAAATCGGAGGAACGCTCCCCGACCGATGGGTGACAAGAGTTACCGTTGACCCGGACTCTGCGAACGTTTGTTATGTTACGCTCTCCGGTTTTATTGTATATGATTGGGGCGGACATGTGTACAGAACAAACGACTACGGCGCAACATGGACTGACATCGGAACTTCGCTCCCCGATTTACCGGTGAATGATGTTGTCGTTGA
This sequence comes from Ignavibacteriota bacterium, assembly GCA_016212665.1. Classification (NCBI taxonomy): domain Bacteria; kingdom Pseudomonadati; phylum Ignavibacteriota; species Ignavibacteriota bacterium. Next base: position 58,007 of record JACREZ010000019.1, on the reverse strand, counting down.
CCCGGAATATCCGTCATGGCTCTACATTGCAACGGACTTGAATGTCATGTACACAACCAATCTCGGAACGAGTTGGCAAATTCTTGGTTCGGATTTCCCTGATGTTTCCGTCCACGACCTTGCTATGCACGACAGCACACGAAAACTTGTTGCATTCACGCACGGGCGTTCTGCTCTCAGTTTCGACTTAACGCAACTGAATCCTTCATCCGTCAATGTTCCTGTTTCTTCAAACTGGAATTTGGTTTCACTTCCCGTTTCCGGTTCCGGTGTTTCCATTGTTGATGCTTACCCGACCGCGCAGAATGGAGTTGCATACAGTTTCGAAACGAGCGGCTACCAGCAACAAACTTCACTCAATTCAGGGAGTGGATACTGGATGAAGTTTCCCGCTTCCGCGGTACAAAATATTTCCGGCGTATTAATGAATTCGCAATCGGTCTCAGTGCGAATTGGATGGAATCTTATCGGTTCGATTAGTTCATCTATACCGATAGCAAACATTACTTCCAATCCTCCCGGAATTGTCACCACGCAATTCTTCGGATACAACGGCGCGTACAGCGAATCGGACACCATTGAACCGGGGAAAGCGTATTGGGTGAAAGTGAATCAGGCGGGAACGTTAACTCTTTCGTCATTGGTTTCACCCGCCAAAGGCGGGCAAGATAGTCATTCGTCATTAGGGAAAATTAAGATTGTCACGACCAATGAATTACCTCCGCCGCCGCCTGAAGGCGACGGCAATACACTTGTAACCTCAAACCTGAAACCAGTAACCTTCAACTTGGAGCAGAACTATCCCAACCCGTTTAATCCGGTAACGGTGATTCAGTTTTCAGTCCCCGGTAAACAGTATGTCAGTTTGAAAGTGTATGATGTTCGCGGAAGAGAAGTCGCGACGTTGGTCAATGAAGTAAAAGAGACAGGCGTGTACACAGTTCAATGGGATTCACGTGAAACTCCGAGCGGTGTATATTTTTATTCATTGAATACAGGAACGTTTTTGGAAACAAAGAGAATGCTCTTACTTCGCTGAGAAGAAAGACTGGAAGCAATCATGAGAAAACAAGACGATGAGGAACTTATACAAATTGAAAGTGACAGATTCAATTTGTATAACTTTTATTTACAAGAATTCTGTAACGATGACGGAAGGAATAACATCAATGCACTGGTATCAGTTTCTCAGGACAAGGAAATATCTTGAATAATCCGCATGAACAATGAATACGTGTTGAAAACTCATTGGATGCAATTTCTTATTCTCGCAATTGCAGGCATTGTTGTTTATTCCTCCGGCTTGATGAACCCATATTATGCTGACGATTATAAATTTATATTCGAATCTCCGTCAACAAAATTATTTCATTATTTCACGAATGAAAACGGTAACGCTGCGTGGTATCGTCCGATGGAGGCAATGGTGTTATCTGCAATCCAATCACTCTTTGGGTTAAATCCTATTCCCATTCATCTCATAGTGTTATTTTTTCACATTGTTGTAGCATTATGCGTAATGGTTTTTATGGAAACCTCAGGGTTCTCAACATTAAGTGCTACCATCGCTTCCGTATTCATGCTTGTTTCTCAAGCAAATGCACTTGCAGTTTTAAGTATTGATACACTTTCACAAGTAGGAGGAACACTATTTGGCTGTTTGGCTCTTTGGTTTCTGTGGAGATTCCATAAGACAAGAAAATCTCCGAGAGGGATTTTTCTATACATGTTCAGTTTATTAACGTTTATCTGGTCACTCTGGATGAAAGAGACGAGCCTTGGATTTCTTGTGGCGGTTGGTTGTCTATTCATATTCAAAGCGATGGAACAAAAATCATGGCTTCACATCTTTCATCAAGCAAAATTATTCTTTCCATTTGCTCTTATTGCCATCGTGTATCTCTTTGTTCGTGCTTATGTAATTACAAAAGAACCCGCTGCGCGATATTCTATCGAGTTTGGCATCAATATCATTCAAAACTCGGTCATGTTGATGATTGCCGCGACGACCGCGATTTCAAGTGTCTCGGTTTTTCAGGCATTTCAGAATAAAGAATTAACGGTACTCGTTCTGACATCGTTTACTTCGATAACTCTTGTTGCAACTGTTGCATATGGTGTCTGGAAAAGTGGGAGAAAAAAAGAATATCTTGGATTGCTTATTCTTGCCTTCACCATTCTCCTTCCTGCAATTCTGATTTCGCATGTTAGTGAACTTTATGTATATAGCGCCATGCCATTATTATCATGTGTTATCGGTGCTGGTTTAGCTTCATCATATCAAAATGGAAAGCGATTGTTGAGAACAGGATTGTTGATAGTGGGAGTTACATTCCTTGTTCTCCATGTTACTGCAATTCAAACCAAAGCAAGTTTAATGAAGGAAAATGGAAACCGAGCAACGTATTTACTGAAACAAGTTGTACCTTTCGTTTTCAAAGTCCCTGAAAACGGAACGCTTGTCTTGGTTACCCCACAATCCCGAGAACCCGAGTATTCTGTTTTTATCATGCATGGGTTGAATGTTTTCAGACATGGTGAAAATATTTTCAACTACATTTCACTACGCAAAGATTTCAAGACGTATGTGGTGAATGAGCGCGACCTCAATACATGGATTCCTCCTGATAGCCCGGTGTTGCTAACTCTACAAGGAAATCCACCTACCGTCGTCCTTGATAGCAAGGACAATTAATGTACAGATTTATTCTACTTACATTTTGCATTATCGCCCTGATCATGGTGATTGGCTATTCAATAAAATGGGGGGCAACGCCAACGAGTGATTTTATGGCATATTATGGTTACTCTCGCTTAGTGCTTGAAGGAAAACAATTGGAGGAGTATTACGATTACAACACCTTCAATCAATACATCGGTACGCTCGGTTTTCCGGAAATGAAGGTAAAACCGCACAATCTCCCGACGAATGCATTCGGCATGTTGCCAATTGCATGGCTATCTCCGCGCAATGCAAAAATTGCATGGACGATTCTTTCTCTCATTCTCTATCTTTTTTCTGTTACACTACTTCTCAAGATGAACAAATTACAGTTAAAAGATAATCTTGGAATAGGTATCTTCGCATTCGCATTGCTCTGGCGACCACTGTATGAGAATATCGTGATGGGACAGTTTTACATCGCTCTTTTGTTCCTGTTTACTCTTAGTATTTACGCGCTGACAAAAAAGCAAGTTGCTTTATCATCTCTACCGATAGTTAGTACACTCCTGCTGAAAGGAAATGGCATTGTCCCATTGCTCTGGTTTGCGTTCAAACGAAACTGGAAAATTACCTGTTCAATCATCCTTCTTCTCATCGTTCTTGTTATAATTTCCTTACCCCTCTTTTCACTCTCAACATGGAATGCTTACAGTACTGAAATTGTCTCGAACCTTGGGCGCACTCCGTTAGATGGTCATGTCGCCTATCAAACGGTAAATGGATTTCTGCTTCACATGTTTACGTTCGATGAACATTGGCTTCCCACCCCGCTCATACATTTGCCAAATACAATTGTATTCGCCATGAGTCTTATTGTCAATCTGCTATTGATGATACTTGTGTTTACATACACTGCAATTTTTGGAAAGAATCAGAGTTACTTATCGTACTCGGCAGTGATTGCATTAGGCGTTATCACTGCTCCAATATCAGAAGAACATGCTTACATACTTTTTCTTCCATTGATAATCGGTTTACTGACTCAGATTATGAACGAAAACAAGGGAAGGGTAACATTGAATTTTTTCACGTTCACTTTTCTTCTTTCAATTGCTCTTCTTGCCGTACCGATTCAATATGAGAAATTGCAATTTGCACAAGCGCCATTGATTTTCTTTGCATATCCAAAACTGTATGCGGGATTGTTGATTTTGATTTGTTATTCGTTTATCACACGCAAAGTAAGATTTATGCAGAATTTTCAATGAAAAAACTATTGCCCATTTTATTCTTTGTTTATTTATGTGGCATTTCAATTTATGCCTATTATAAGCCTTTTTACAATTGGGATATGATACCATATATTGCCGCCGCACATTCGTTTGAGCAACATGATAAAAAACAACTTCACGATAAAGTTTATGAGGAAGTAAAAAAATCCGTCCCATCTCATGTATATACTGAGTTGACGCAGGGAGATTACCGTCAGACAATGTTGAATGATGTTGAGGCATTCTATCAACAATTGCCATTTTACAAACCTAAATTGCTGTATGTCTGGCTCATCCATGCTCTAACTCAACTTGGTTTCAACAGCATAACGGCTATGAGCATACTTTCTGTCACAACGAGTTTCATCGCTTCGCTTATGATACTCCTGTTCTTACTCCATGAAACCTCAGGAATCTATCCTTATGTATTTTCTGTGCTGATTATTAACATTTCCGGTCTTCTTGATGTTGCAAGATTGTTTACACCGGATGCGTTATCCGCCTGTATCAGTTTACTTGCAATTTTCTTGCTTTTGAAAAAGAAAAATATTTGGGTTGTTATTGTTTTAGCTGTTGCCTCCATTTGGGTGAGAGTTGACAATCTGCTTTTCTTCCTACTCATCTTTACGTACTTGCATTTTTTTTCATTTAAGGATTATCGCATAGCCACCATAATCTATTTCGTATCAATTGCTTTATGTGCGACTTCTTACATCATTATCAACTATGGAATAACAAATTATGGATGGTCAACACTCATTTACCATATTACAGTGAATAAAATAATAACTCCGGAAAATTTTCAATCACCACTCTCTTTCCTTGATTATATTGTTATTCTTATCAAAAGGTGGCTCATTCAGTTTGTAACAAACCCGCTACTTTCATTTTTTCTTGTGACAGGATTCTCAACAGGTTATCTCTTTCGTTTGATAAATCGCGATAGTAAAATATTCATCTACGGTCATATTACCATTATTATGGCATTAAGTATCGTCATTCATTTCGTTCTCTTTCCTGACTTACTGAACAGATATTTTGTTACACAATACGGACTGGGGGCTATAGCATTTAGTATTACGTTATATCATTTTATACAAAGCAGACAGACACACCTCTTTGAGCAAGAAACACCCATCAGTTAGCATAGTTTGATTGTAATAGAACAAGGTGTCATTATGAACGCCATATGGCAGTGACGTGTAGAAGAAAAACTTTCAGTAATAAATCACGTTATCTGATAACATCATATTTGACTGAATGTTCTCCCCAATGGCCCGCATTGTATTTACGCACTTCATCAATATTGGAAAAAATGAGGTTCAGGAGGTGTTTGCTGTAATGAGTCCGTTTGCAATATTCTTCATATGTCTCATTTTTCCAATCAAAGTCTGACTGCCAGACTATTTGCGGTGTAATATGTCGTCGTACTGCTTGTAAAATTACACTGGAGTAGTTTGTATTACTGTATGCTGGGTCAACAGTATTTGCCAGAAACGTTATTGTCTTCCGCTTACACTCACCAGCTAATTTATTTATTATCGCGTTGTATTTCTGAATATGCTTGGGTTGTAAAAGAGTACGGTACAAACCGACAAAATCTATGATTGGTCGTATTTGAAGGGTTTTGATATTGTATTGACCGAAAACAGAAAAAAAATCGGAAAGTTCGAAAATGTTATCTGAGTTGACAGTGTAGTTAATGCGCAGATGTGGTAACATTGAATCGTGTTTTCTTTTAATTTCATCAATGAGTGCAAGAACATTTTGAAGTGTCTCGAAAGAGGAATGAACCATAAACTGTTCGTATGTATCTTTCTTCACTCCGTGGATAGAAATTGTAAGTTCATCAAGTTTATGTTTGATGAATTGTTCAATAGCATTAGCATTAAGTAGTTGACCGTTTGTAGTAAAGCCAATAAATGGTACGTGATACTCTCTACCAATAGCAACAAGGTTAGGATAGTGTTTATATAACGTAGGTTCAGTGCCACACCCAATAACAAGCTGAACAGTTTTAGAAAAAAACAATGATGCAATCCGTTCTATTTCAGATTCAGTAAAAACACCTTTGATTTGCGTACGGTATTCATCGTTACTAAAATAGCACATCGTGCATCGAAGGTTGCATGCCATCACCGGATCAAAACGAAGAAACAAATGGCGGAGCTTAAGATGGTGGGCCAGTAAAACAGAACTGAACTTTATTCTGTGGCTTCGAATCAGTTTGTTGAGTTTAATTAGATTATAGATTGTTTCCAAAGCAAATTGTTTTTTTTACAGAGTAGCGATAAAAATATTAATAATCAAATTGTACTTGAAAAATGAGAAACATTAGTTATTCATAAAAATATTTATTTCCGACTTATGGAGAGAGTTGATGCAAAGCGAAAGATTTAATATCATCACGCTGTAACATTACAATAAAAGGTATGTTTAAAGGGAATTCTCAACTTTTTTTCTATATTCATCCGTTTCCATCATCAATCATTGTTCTTCATTATGAAAAAATTTGTTCTTTGTGTTCTTCTTCTTTTTTCTTCACGCTGCTTTTCACAAAGCATTACGCCTGATGTCACTTCGTGGTATTTGAATCTAACGGGCGCGACCGGTTACAATAGTTTGCCGGCGAATGTTCAATCCGTGAAATATTCCAACGACTATGTGTATGTTTCCTGTTCGGGAATTCCGGCGTACACCATCGGTCCTTGGCCCGGCAATCCGAATCAGGCATCTAATCAAAATTTCGTGTTTAAGATTGCACGCTCACCGCAAGTCAATTCAGGAACAAAAACCGCAACACCGCTCGGACATATTGCCGTGCTGGTGAACGGCGTTGCATTGTTCAATCCAAAAGATGCGATGTCATACAACAATCAAAATGTCTGGCATCAGAATGCAGTTGTTGTGGAAGGACCTTCGATGGATAATTGTCTCGGCCATCCGCAACAGCAGGGAGAATATCATCACCACCAAAACCCGCCATGTTTATACACAGCATCGGGCAGTGAACATTCGCCTGTCATCGGCTACGCGTTCGATGGCTTCCCGATTTACGGCGCATACGCATTTGCAAACACCGATGGCTCTGGCGGAATCACCCGCGTACGAACAAGTTACCGCAAACGAAACATCACCACGAGAACGACTCTGCCGGATGGTTCAACGGCATCTCAACCGGGACCGAATGTCTCGGCGACATATCCGCTCGGTTATTACGTGGAGGATTTTGAATACGTCTCTGGCTTGGGACACTTAGACGAATACAACGGACGCTTTGCCGTCACGCCGGAGTATCCCGAAGGAACGTACGCGTATTATGCAACACTCGACTCGGCAGGAAACACGGAATACCCGTACTTTCTCGGTTCTTCATTCTACGGAGTTGTCATTGCAGGAAATACCGGACCCGGCGGCGGGCATGTTACAATTTCAGAAGCGGTGCAAACGTTTCGCGGAGTTGTGGCATACGATTCCTCATTCATGCTGGATGAAGATGCCTCCGTTTCGTTTTCTCTTTCCGGGCAGGCGAGCGGCGGTCTCACGATGACATTCGCAGTCATTGACTCTCCAAATCATGGAACATTGACTGGCACACTTCCTTCAGTAACGTATCACCCGGAGGCAAATTATTCCGGTACTGACAATTTCCAATTTACAGTGAATGCCGCGACTGTTTGGGATACGGGAGCCATCACTCTCACCATCAATGCAGTAGATGATTCACTTCTCCCCGGACAATTTCACGTCAACAGTGAATGGAATATTATTTCCGTTCCGTCGTTCGTCAATGATTATTCAACGTCTCTCCTCTTTCCGACTGCCACGTCTGCAGCATTCTCCTTCAATAACGGATACGAACAAAACGACACACTGGTAAACGGCAAAGGTTACTGGGTGAAATTCGATAGTTCACAGGTACTTTCTCTCGGCGACAGTATTCTTACTGCCGACACCATTAATGTTGTAGCCGGATGGAATCTCATCGGAACTATCGGAACATCCGTTACAACAAGTTCTCTTGAAACAATTCCTCCGGAAATTCTTTCATCAGGATTTTTCGGATACAACGTCGGCTACGCTTCGAGCACAGTTCTTGAACCCGGAAAAGGATATTGGGTGAAGTCGAGTCAGGAGGGACAATTGGTCATTACTTCTGCACTCAGGTCAAAGGCATTGATGAAATAGTCAGGAGCGAAAACCCGATTGTACAAGGAGTAAAAAGAGCATTGGAGTAAGTTTGATGCACTTTTTTCATTTTTAATTTTTGAGCCGAAGGCTCATCCCCGCCTGTCGGACGGGCAGGCGCCTTTGGCGGAGAATCCTTGAATTGTTACATTCCCTCCGTTCTTTTTCTCTAAGAATCTAACTCAACTCACTCAATAATAATCCGCAAGGAAATTGCAGTCATGAAAAAACACTTCTCCCTCCTTCTCATTTGCTTATCACTCGTTTCGTTCTTTGCTCTCTCATCACCGCCGGACGAAAAAGAGAAACCAAAAGACCCGCTCGCTTCGGAAACATTCGGCGGCTTGAAGTTCCGTTCTATTGGACCCGCGCTTATGTCGGGAAGAATTTCTTCCATCGCAGTCAACCCGAATGATTACTCGAACTATTATCTCGGAGTTGCATCGGGTGGAGTATGGAAAACCACAAACGCAGGCACAACCTTCTCTCCCATCTTCGATGGCGAAGGTTCGTTCTCTATCGGTTGCGTTACGCTCGACCCAAACAACCCGCTCGTTGTCTGGGTCGGAACGGGAGAGAACAACAGTCAACGAAGCGTCTCGTGGGGCGATGGAATTTATCGCTCGGAAGACGGAGGGAAATCTTGGAAAAATCTGGGATTGAAAAAATCGGAACACATCGCCCGCATTCTTGTTGACCCGCGAAACAGCAACATCATTTTCGCGGCGGCGCAAGGTCCGCTCTGGGGACCGGGCGGCGACCGCGGTCTGTATAAAAGCACGGATGCCGGCACAACGTGGAAAGCAATTCTTACGGTTGATGAAAACACAGGCGTCAGCGACCTCGTGTTCGACCCGAAAAATTCCGACGTGATGTATGCCTCTTCGTATCAACGGCGGCGGCATGTATGGACATTAATTAACGGCGGACCCGGTTCTGCAATTCATAAATCCACCGACGGCGGAACGACATGGACAAAACTGAAAAACGGTTTGCCTTCCGTTGATATGGGGAGAATCGGTCTGGCGATTTCTCCGGTTGATAACCGCGTTCTCTACGCAATCATCGAAGCCGCGCAACGTAAAGGGGGCGTGTTCCGTTCGACCGACCACGGAGCCAACTGGGAAAAACGGAGTGACTATGTTTCCGGCAGTCCGCAATATTATCAAACAATCTACTGCGACCCGAAAGATGTTGACCGCGTCTATTCGATGGATGTGTTGTTGCAAGTTTCGGATGATGGAGGAAAAACATTTACACGACTCGGAGAAAAATCGAAGCATGTGGATAATCATGCAATGTGGATTAACCCGACGAACACAAACCACTACATCGTCGGGAGCGACGGCGGCTTGTACGAAAGTTTTGACCGCGGGCAAAACTGGAACTACAAAGCGAATCTGCCTATCACACAATTTTATGATGTCTGCGTTGATAACTCATCACCGTTCTATTATATCTATGGAGGCACACAGGATAACTCAACACTCGGCGGACCATCACGAACGCGCAACGCATCGGGAATTACCAACGCCGATTGGTTCATCACCACCGGCGGCGATGGTTTCCAATCACGTGTTGACCCGGAAGATCCGAACATCGTCTATAGTGAAAGTCAATACGGCAGACTCGTCCGTTACGATCGTCGCACAGGAGAAGAAATCGGCATTCAACCACAACCGGCAAAAGGTGAACCGGGCTTGCGATGGAACTGGGATTCGCCGCTCATTATCAGCCCGCACAAACATACAAGATTATATTTCGCCGCAAACATACTTTTCAAAAGCGATGACAGAGGCGACACATGGAAACCTGTCAGCGGAGATTTGACACGACAGATTGACCGCAACACGCTCGAAGTAATGGGAAAAGTGTGGGGCGTTGATGCTGTGGCGAAGAATGCTTCAACATCGTTGTACGGAAATTGTACCGCGCTTTCCGAGTCTCCGTTGAAAGAAGGAATGTTAGTGGTCGGGACGGATGACGGATTAATTCACGTAACGGAAAACGATGGCGCAACGTGGACGAAGTACGAAAAATTTCCTGAAGTTCCGGAGAGAACATTTGTTACGCGTATTCTTACCTCTCAGCATAATGTTCAAACAATCTACGCTACGTTTGATAATCATAAAAATGCTGACTTCGCTCCGTACATTTTGAAGAGTACCGATGCGGGAAAATCGTGGCAATCCATCAAAGCGAATCTCCCGACAACCGGACCCGTGCTTGCAATTGCGGAAGACCATGTGAACGCAAACCTGTTGTTTGTCGGAACGGAGTACGGTGTGTTCTTCACGATTGACGGCGGGAAGAAATGGATTCAAATGAAAAGCGGTTTGCCGACCATTGCCGTGCGCGACATCGCAATTCAGAAGCGGGAAAATGATTTGGTGCTTGCAACGTTCGGGCGCGGATTTTATGTGCTTGATAATTACACGCCGTTGAGAACACTCAAGACGGAAGATTTGAATCAGGAAGCAAAAACATTCGCTGTGAAAGATGCGATGATGTACATCCTCGCCTATCCGCTTGGCGGCTCGAAAAAGGCAACGCAGGGCGAATCGTATTACACTGCTTCGAATCCCGCGTTCGGTGCGACGTTCACATACTTTTTGAAAGACGCGTTGAAGACGAAAAAGGAAATCAGACAGGAAGCAGAAAAAGAAGCGGAGAAAAGTAAACAGCCGGTGAAATATCCGACGTGGGAAGAACTTCGCGCGGAAGATACGGAAGAAGCCCCTTCAATGATTTTGGTCATTACTGATAAAGAGGGAAACATTGTACGCAGATTACCTGCCGCAAATTCTAAAGGCATTAATCGCGTTACATGGGATTTGCGCTATCCCTTGCCGATGCTCTCATCTCCTCCGCCACCCGGTAGCGACGACGAACCGGAGGGCGGTCCGCTTGTGATGCCGGGGCAATTTACTGCAACGTTGTATAAACGTGTTGCAGGCGTAATGACACAACTCGGTGAGCCACAAACTTTTTCCGTCTATGTTCATGAACAGCAGAACATGAAAGCCGATGACCGAACATTATTGGTTGCGTTCCAACAAAAGGTGAACCGATTACAACGTGCATTGTATGGAACAAATCAGGTTGCGAATGAATTGAAATCCCGGCTTGGTTCCATCAAAAAAGCAATACAGGAAACTCCTGCTTCGACAGACAACCTTATGCCGACTGCGCTATCAATTGAAACACAACTTACAGCAATTCTGCGGAACTTGCAGGGAGATGGAACACTTCGTTCACGAAATGAAAATTCTCCACCATCCATCAGCGAGCGAATCAATCGCATTGTTGATGATGAGCGGATGTCCACTTCCCCGCCGACACAGACACATAGAGATGCTTATACAATTGCAGGAAATGAATTCGCCGAAGAACTTCAGAAACTTCAAACACTCATCAAGGTCGATGTAGCAAATCTGGAAAAAGCGCTTGAAACAATCGGTGCGCCGTACACTCCGGGAAGATTGCCGGAGTGGAAGATGGAATAACCTCGTTGGAATAATGGAGGGGTGGAATATTAGAATGATGGAGTTTTGGATTGTTGGAGTAATGAAGCGGTGCATGACGCTCAATTACTCCACAACTCCATGGTTCATATTTTCACTATTTGACCAGAATCATCTTCTTTTGGTCAGCGAACGTTCCGGCTTGCAAACGATACACATATATTCCACTACCAAGATTCGTTGCATCGAAATCAACAGAATGGAAGCCTGCCTCCTGTAGTTCTTCGATGAGTGTTACCACTTCTTGACCAAGCGCGTTGTACACTTTCAGTGTTACCAAACTTGTAACAGGTAACTGATAACGAATAACGGTTGAGGGATTGAACGGATTGGGATAATTCTCATACAAGGCAAACACAACTGGCTTCACCGATTCGGTTGACTCTTCTGTTCCTTCATCTTCAACAACTGATACCAAAGTAGGGGAAGTCGCGGCAATCAGCACGCGCCCGAATGGTTCTGTTGTTCCGGTGAAGAAAGGAATCGTGGTCTCTTCATCATCGTACATACCCGTTTCTGAAAATTCCGCTTCTTCTTCCGACACAACATCCGGTAGCGATTGTGGTTGTTCTTGACTGAATGCAACGTTGATAAGCATTATCATCGTAAAAGCAAAAATCTGATAGAACTTCATAGCGTTCTTTCCTTTCTCGTTCAATTAATGTTTGTCTGATTGCTTGTAAGTCGACTGCGATATCCGGAATCTTTCTTCTTGTTCGATCATGGTTTTGATTGAATGGGGGATCGCTTCAATCTTCTTTTCTTCCGGTTGGTTATACAGTTCCGGGGAGTAATATTTCCCGCGTTCACGATCGTTCTTTATCTGTTCTACCTGTGCTGGATGCGCCCGGGCATACGGGTCATTTCGTACACCGGTTACCTGCCATGAGACTTTACCACCGGGAGTTCCTCCTGCAATCTTAAACGTATTTTTAGTAATTTCTTCTGCTATATAGAGATTCGGACCCGGAGCGCCGAGAGAAGTAAGCTGATAACGGAAATCTGTGTTGAGTAACTCGAACCAATCTGGCATCGTGACGATCGCGCTTCCGGAAGCGTCTAACAAAACATTCCCATTGTACACATTCATCATTTCAGAACTTTCGACAAATGAATGTGTGAGTGTTTGGTTGGCAGGATCCAAGGGATGGTCTATCAAGAGAGGGGTATGCCCGTTTAATGTTCCGGTGATGAAGACATCTCCAAAAAAATAGCCAGCATAAGAATCATGACTAAAACCATTAACCCCAATGTTATCCCAACTATATCCAACCACTCCGACACCTTCGTTATCAGCATAGCCGAACACCCCGGTCGCGTTTACGCTGAGTCCATGTCCTACAACACCAGCAGCGGACTGAGATTCTCCCAGCAAACCATCACCATTGGGATCTTCGTTGGACGCCTTTATCCCCTGTGTAGCATATAAAGAGGTAATACTTACATTCGCTGTGGAACTGAGGTCGGATGCTACGGCGGCGTACGGAACTGTTGTCAGTTGCACTCTACCCGGTACGGTGTATGGATAACTAATTTTTGTTTCCGGTCCTGAAAGTATTGTCACCTGAACCCAGAGTGGAATAGTAAATTGAGACAAATCGAAATCACCAAGCGCTGTTCCGTTTTCTCCAAGTATTATCGTGTACAAGCCGTTCTTATCCGTCTTTACAGACTTCCCTGTACTCGGAGAAGGGTATTGATACATCAATGTCCCGGAAGTAGAAGCATCATAGAAGTTAAACCGCACGTTATAGCTTGTCGTGGCAGTTGTCGCCTTGACCGGCTTCATTTTGCCCTGTGTATTGAGATACGCAAGCGTTCCTTGATAGGTAATTTTCTTCGGAACCTGAGCATTCAGGATGCCGAAGAAAAGGATAAATGTAATAAGAGTAAAGAAGGTTTTCATTGAGGTTTTCTCCGTAATTTTTGTGTGTTGGTATTTGGGTGTTTATAATTTGTTTTCGCGCGTAGATTGTTCCATCCCTTTGAATCTGATAATATTCTACTTAATTTTATTTTCTAAACGCTCCTTTTCGCCAGATGGCATTCAAAGGAAGACTACTCTTTTGAACATCTGCCAACTTCCAGATTTTCTTTAATTCATCGCCAAAGGTTGTCTGGTCTTCGATTAGCCACGATTCATTCTGGAAGTGCCACCATTCAACACTCGCATAATTTGATTTCCATGCCTGACGCGCTGGGATACGTTTCCAACCTTGAGAAAGAAAAATATCGGAGAGGTCGAAGAAGCGACCATAGACTTTTTTTCGTTCATAACCTATATCTTTTTTCCAGAGACAAACTTCGAGTTCTATCTCTTTTATGAGCGCTGAATTATATAAATTATCTGTCGGAATAGGGTTCATGCTTCGACAATAGACTTTCCACAGAGGATGTTTGTCATTACCCCCGTCATTATGAATGACATAGGGATCGTTGATGCTTTGCATTCCGGAGTAGAGATATAAATCTATGGCTCTGCCGAGATAATGCAGACTCGTTGAACTGCGTCCCTGAGAAGCAGTCGCTGTCAGGTCTCGTAAACTGCCGCTTGAAGTAAGTATTCCACCCAATGCTTTCACTGTTCTATAAACCCTGTAATATGATTCCTGGAAATCTTTACGAATACGGAACCGTTGGTATCCTCCCTTAAAACTATCAGCTGGAACTTTAACTAAGGGTATTTGAGAAACTTGAGATTTCAACTCCTGTTCATCTTGTTGACTCACTTGAGGAATATTAATTTGTAAATCGGCTATTTCCCGTTCAAACCATGATTCATGACGCATAGTAATTTTGTCCCAATTGATACACCAATATTATACTCTTTGTTCAATTTTCAATTCACTAATTTCGGTTACCTTTAATCCAAGATTTGCTCCAATCAAGATTTGATATGCAGAGCGATAACCTTCGATCTCGCGTTCAACAAGATCCAACCATGGTTTTATTTCGGTATTAATATCTAGGGAATCCTTCTGACCCAAGAATTCGATATCGAGTAAGATGTTTCTCGAATACTCAGCACAATTCTTATGTGCTTTCCAACGATTCACTTCACTTGGCGTGATCGAGCGATTCAGGACGAGTAAATCATATGCTGCGGGTATATATTGTTCCGGCTTAGTGAAACTGGTCGGAATGCCGATGAAAGATTTTAATTCGCGAATCATTGCAATGCCTGCAATATTCCAAACAATGCCGCTCAGCGTAAGAGCGTAATTCCTCCCATAATTGAATGGGTCGAATGCAAGATAGAGCAGTTTGATATTTTCTCCAATCGCCGACAAGGTCTCCATGGAGGGAGCGCTACCGGTTGCATTGATGGCTTCACGAAGTCGTTTTTCTTTATAATACTCAAGGGCATTTTGGATGAACTTATGAAACATTGAATTGAACGCATTGTTCTTCTCTGTCTCGAGGTTTAATTTGATACCGTTGGTGGTACTCCATGATAAACATCTTCTATAGGAACTGTTTCTATCTCTCGCTGAAGAATGAAGACCCATCTTTGTCGCTCGGATCATTCCTTCGAGTATGATCGCAAGATAGTCATTATTTTGAATGGGTAATTTTCCTTTCATCGCGACGTCGTGTAATATGATGTTCAACATTTCGAAGATGCCCATCCTATCATAATAAAAGAGCCATACTAAATCGGCGAGAAATAGTCTTTTAATTCTTGGATCCAAAATCGCCGGCGAAGTTGTTATCGGTCGCATCCGTCTGCGACCCTTTAAACAAACATGATAATTAGGCAAACATTCAGAGGGTGGCCATGGACGGAGAGCTCCTGCTGATCCAATTAACTTCTCATCTAATGGCGGACGTGGATAAATAGCCTGATAAACATTATAATCACCATACTCAAAATAATCATAAAAAATGGACATTACTTCTGATAGTGGAGTGGGTGGGGTGGTGGTAGGGTTATTTAGTGCTAATAAAACATCCGTACAAAAAGGAAAAGCGACTGGAACTGGAGTCATACCAGATAGAAACTTAATTATTTGCTCATCAATTATTTGTACTAATGGTGTGATATTCTGAGATTGTCCAGTGTTAGTTGCTTGAGGCGCATTTCCCGGAGAATCTCCGCTCTTGCTGGATATAGATTGGTCAACTTGTGGTGGCATTTTTTTCTCCTTTTTCATTTAATTTATTGTTTGTTTGTTCATACTAAGATTTATCAACCATTTACTCATCATGGAATTAAGTTCTTCTTCCTTGATATTATTTTCTTCACGCAAGAGTCTGAACACCGCAAGTTGCGCTGAAGGTGATAATTCTCTCAATGGTTTTTTGTGTTGCAGACATTGTTTCATTGCTTCCCGCAGCCGGACGGGATGCAATTTCGATAATTCAAATAAATCCGGCAGGGTCTTGTTATTCAGTATCTTAAATTTCGTTCGAAGCAGCACTCTACTCAGAACCGGGAGATAAACATTTCCTTCTTGAAGAATTCGACGTGTACTTTCCCCCGCTGCTTCAAGAGGATATAATTCTTTCCATTCTTTTTCCCAGGTATTCCACATTCCCTCTCCCCAAACTTGTCTCGACCATTCAAAAGAGAGAAGTACACGCAAGTAGGGTGGTGGATGCGGGTCAGTAATTGAGACACGCAATACTTGTCTTATCGGTAATGCCATAATCTCCCTTATGCTAGCAGGCTGAGCAATACCAGAAGCACAGAATGCCCAAAAATCCGGTCCTATTTCTGAAGCCCATACCTGAAACATCTCAGAAATTTCTTGTGTCGCCCCGGCTTTTGTGAGCGCATCGTCAAACATTTTGGGGAGAAGTTGCTTTATCCCAAGCCGCACCAGCGCTTCATGACCCGCTTCATGTAACAGTGAAGTTAAGTTGTATTTTTCTTTCAACCGTGAGTAGGGTATTTGAATCAGGGGTAATGGGTTTTTACTCATATCGGGAAGTAACACCCCTTCCCGTAGGATAGATGCCCCAAATCCTCTATCACAATAGACAATTGGGGATTCAATTTCCTGAAGCGCAACATGGTTTTTCTTCAGAGCATCAGCCGCGAGAACATCGCATCCTGATAATAATCCACCAAGACTTTTTGAATTTCGCTGTGTTAACACATCCATATACGTATCAAAAAAAGTATATGCTTTCGTCATCTCCATTTCTACTTCACCTAAGCGAGCATTCAGCCGCTGTTTTGCTATTCTTCTTGATACATGTGGAAGATATTGTCTTGTTGCTGATTTTACTGAAGACAATAATTTTTCAGCAGAGGCAGTCAATTGAGATTGCAACATCCACCAACTTCTTTCACTTATGTCGAATTCTTTCGGAATATTCACAATTGTTCTTAATCTCGTCAGGGTACGGATCCTCATAAAGAGTGAAGCAATTCTTCTCTGGAACTGACGTTCGGTCGCTAACATATTGTTGTGTTAGATACTCCGTATTACTATCTTTTGACCTTTTCTCAAGGATATTCTTCTCATTTTTTTCTCTCCCTTGATCCCGGTCTCTATTCCCCGCACCGGAGACGCCATGTTCTTCACGGCTTTATTAAATGCAGCCAGAGCAATCTTGGGTGCCACTTCATAATTATCTGCTTCTTCATTTAATTCCTGAGCCAGATTATTATATGCTTCTCTGGTCAAATGAACATAGTTTCTCCAAGCTTCTTTCTGGTTTTGTGCGTCTCCGGCATGCTCAAACCCTAATCCTTTCAGCACCGGTAATGCTACTGAACCGCCTGGAATCGCACTCAGCACACCTTTGAGTCCCGTTTTTGCTAAGGTTCCTAAAAAACCTTTCAGATTTCCTCGAGCAAGCGAAGTTACTCCTTTTGCGGCTTGAAATAGTGGATTTCCTTTGATGAACGACAGTCCCTTCGATTTCATCATTCTCCATCCTTTTTTCAACAATCCTTTACCTGCTCTTTTTAACCTTCTTCCGAGCCCCTTAAAAAAGAAATCACGTTCCATTTCGTTAAGTATCCTATCGACTTCCTGATCAACTTCATACTCATTTTCATAAGAGCGAGTGGAGAGTTCGTACAATCGTTCTGCATAGCGATTAATGAGGTCACTCTCATTCTCTTCTGACTCGGCCTCTAATTCAAAGTCGTTTTCTTCTTCCAACTCACTATCTTCCTGATCTTCGAACTCTCTCTCATCTATCCCTTCGAGTTCAAGTTCTAAATGTTCCTCAAGTTCCCCGTCGTTTTCGAGTTCAAAATCAGTTTCGAGTTCTGAATCATTAAGATCATAATCCATTTTTGACATAATATTTTTCCTTTGTGTTGTGGTTTAAAAATGAAAAAACTGTTATTCGAGCATTTTGATTTTATATATCCGTGTGTATACTTTTCTCACATCATCACCACCACGCTCAGTTCCAGCGGTAAGCCCACTTCTTCATCGTTGAGGAAATAGACGTACTTGTATTTGCGTTGTTCCGGTACGCCGGGGACGAGATTCGGGCGGCTGTCGTCGAAGGGGGAGCGGGTGTCGCGGTCTAACATCGTGTAGGTTGTTTCGACACCTCGCATCGAGTAAATCACGACGCAGTCGAGATTCTTTACTATGCGTATCAGTCCACGATGCGGCACGTTCATCTCGGCTCTTTCTCACTCTGCATAATAGTGTGCATCTCTTCGAGTAATTCTTTATTCACAAAACCAACAGCGCCAACAGATTTCGCTTTTTCTTTGTATCCGATGTCGTTATACTGAGTCACGATTATGACTCTTGCATTTGCGTCTTTTTTTTTAATTTCACTTGTGGCGGCAAAACCATCCATTGTTTTCATGACAATATCCATCAGCACCCAATCGGGATGAACCATCGGGTACAATTGAACGGCTTCAGTTCCATCGCTACACTCGATAATTTTATCAGCATAATCGTTCAGTGTGTGTCGTATAGCTTTTCTGACGCTGTCATTGTCGTCAACGATCATCACGGTCATTTTTTTTGTAAAGATAAGGAAGAAAGGCAGGCAGGGGAATACAGGGGACTACGTATTTTGAGATACGTAGGAATACGTATTTTTTATTTCGGATTTCGAATTGCCAATTGCCTACGGCTCGTAGAGCGGATTGGTGAGTCGTTAATTAGTGATTAGTGAGTCGTAAATCGAAAAAGGTAAAACCACTTTTTCTGAATCATTACTCACCAATCACGACTCACGAATCACTACTCACCAATGAACGAATCACAACGATGACCTGTTCTCGATAGCAAACTTCAGCAACGCATTACACCCGTGGATATTCAGTTTCTCGCAGATGTGACTGCGATGGGTATCAACAGTTCGGATGCTGATGAACAACATATCGGCAATTTGCTGGCTGGTTTTTTCGAGCGAAATAAGTTTGAGAATTTTTCGTTCCGTTTCTGTAAGGTCGGTGAGCGATGGAGTTTGTTTGAGAATCTTCTTTGCTGTTGCATGACGGCGAAGGAGGTATTCAGAAATATGCGGGCAGATAAATTGTTCGCCCCGATGAACTTTTTTGATGGCATCAATAATATAATTTGGCGCACAATCTTTTAACATATACCCATATACGCCAAAGTCTAATGCCTTGTTGAACGTTCCTTCTTCGTTGTGCATGGTGAGAATGATAACTTTCACGGGCAATTTGTTGAGGGAGATTTGTTCGGCGATTTCCATTCCATCCATCCCGGGTAAACTGAGGTCAAGAAAAAGAATATCGGGATGTCGCTCGCGAACAAGCGGAATGACTCGGTCTCCCTCGCCCGTTTCACCGACGACGTTCATCGCCGGTTCTTCATTAATAATATCACGAAGACCTTTCCGATAGACGGGGTGGTCATCGGCGAGAAGGATAGTAATATGAGAGGTTGTGTTCATAAAGGTTCTCCAATTATGTATCTGATGTATGCATACTTTTTAACCCCATCGGTCTACGACTCGTAGAGGGTGAAATAGTTATAGAAATGAATAGCACTCGAGCTAAATCCCAAGGGGGTGATATTGTAATTCCTATTTCACCCCTGTCGGGGTTTATTATTTTGCTTTGTAATTTTTCTACAATTATGACATCCCTACGAGATTTTTCATTCATCTGAGTTCCTTTGTTTAGCATCAGTTATGAAGTATGTATTGGTATAATGATTCGTATTTGTGTTCCAAGTCCGTTGTTCGAGGATATTGACATTTCTGCGTTTAACAGTTTCACACGCTCGGATAGATTTCTTAATCCCAATCCTGTATCCCCCTTCCCGTTTTCTACGACATTGGAGTAATCGAAGCCCTTTCCATCATCATGGATACACAACTCTATGCGTTCTGGGAAACTCTTCAGCCGCACGGTTGCCGTTGTTGCCGCAGAATGTTTGACAATATTATTCAGACATTCCTGAACGATTCTGTACAGGTGGATTTCATTCTCCTTGCAAAGAACAGTATCAATATTTTCAAGATCGGAGTTAAATGCAATGGAGGAAGAAGATGAGATTTTGTTCACCATAGATTGAAGCGATAAGGTGATTCCGAGTTTTTCAATCTGATAGGGACTGAGATTGAATGCGATTTCTCTCATGTTGTTAATTGCCTGTGAAGCAGTCTCAGAAATTTCCTTTATTCGTTTCAGTAATTTTTCCGGTTCGGCTGATTTCAATGCAATCTGTGTTTTGCTGCTGATGACCATGAGGTCTTGCCCAAGCCCGTCGTGCATCTCCGCCGCAATACGCTTCCGGTCTGCTTCCTGAGATTGCATCAACATGCGGGTAAACGCCTGTTGTACTTGTTGTTCTCGTTTAATTTTTTTGTGGTGGAAACGGATTAACAGAAAGATTGTGCCAAATATCAGGATAATCAACCCACCTGTGACCAGAGAATAAAACCACCATGTCGACCAGTACGGAGAAAGAATAGTAAAATTGAACACAGCAGGATTCTCACTCTTCATATCTGCATTGTTGACAGCCCGGACAAGAAAACGGTATGTTCCCGGCTGAAGAGATAACAAATGGACAGAACTCCTATCGGAAAGGGAAGACCAATCCCGATCCACCGGTTCAAGTTTGTGTTGGTAGAGGAGGTTTGGGGTTCCGGCGAAACTCAATCCGACGTACTCAATCATGAAATTATTTTGTTCATACGGAAATTCCATCGTCTCTTCTATCGTCATGGAATGATGGTTGACTTCCAACGCCGTGAAACTGATTGACGGAGGCATTGGCGTTTCCGCTCGATGATAGACATCATAAAAAATAAGTTTATCGTTCGAGACCAACCAAATTGTTTCGTCATTCAACACTCCTAATGATTGTATTGGAAATCCTGAAAAATCATGATGTGTTTTTATGATTCCCTCAGAGGGATTCTCGATACTTACCAAGCCTGAGTTTGTACCAATCCAGATATCGCCATGGAAATCTTCTGCAAAAGAATACACCCATTCGCTCGGTAATCCGTTTTGACGCGTAAGTGTTATCAGTTGTTCCCCATCGTGGATAGCTACTCCTCCGTACCGCGTACCAATCCAAATTCTTCCTCTGCTATCTTCGAAGAGTACACGAACACTCTTATCCGGAAATTCGGAATACCGATGAATAGATTTGATTTGATGTTCCTCTCCGGGCTCAAACGTAAATTTTGACAAACCACCGATATAGCCACCGAACCAATAGCCGCCTTTGCTATCTTCAAGCAGAGACCAAATACTATGGTCAGGTAAGCCATCCGATTGTGTGATGGATCTGATGCGAGGTACACTACGATGTGGATTGAACGCCTCGATGCCTTTGTCCGTATTGTACCAGAGATGACTCTTTCTATCAACCATGAACGGATAGATTGTTCCCGCCGGAAGTTCTTTTCCTTTTACTAAAATTTTTAATTTCTTTAACTGCGAAGGATGACCATCATCCGGAATGATAGAGTACTCATGAATTTCCTGAGTATCAACCATCACCCAAAGATGCCCTGTTGAATCAAGCACGAGTAGCGTTGATTGAACCTTGTTTCTATGGTTGAGCCGATGCAGATGAGAGTGTGGTTGTTGATTGTCATCTCTCCAAACTTCGAGAAGTCCATCTGCTGTCCCCATCCAGAGATGGTCATTCTTATCCTTGACTGCTTTCATATTTGTCTTGATGTCGAGCAAGGGGAAAGGTATTTCTGTAATGCCATCCATCCATCGGAAAAATCCCTCGTGAAGCGTCCCGAACCAGAGACAGTTTTCCCTATCAATCAATCCAGTTTGTAGGATGTTTTCCGGCAAACCGTTGTTTATGGTGTACTGAGCAACAATACGAAGAGAATCATGTTCGTTTGAAAGTTTATAGAGACCGGAAGTTGTCCCTGCCCAAAAATATCCGTGCCGGTCTTCCACCATGATGACATATCCGGAAAGTATGAGAGGATGACGTTTGAAAAGCACCCCATCCCGGTATTGAAGGAAACCACTATCGCGTGTTACTACCCAGAAATCTCCGTTCCTTGCTTGATGGAAAGCCCATGTTCCTACATCAACGGAAATTCCCGTCGTAGTCACCTTTCCTGTCTTCTCGTTGTAGATGAACACACCTTCCCTATTTGCCAACCAAAGTTCGGTGTCGCCATGTTCCAAAGAATAAAAATTATCAAATACAAATGGAAGTGCATCGAATGATTTCACACTATCATGTTCGATATAAAACACACCGCTATCCGCCAAGCACCAAATTCTTCCCTGATGGTCTTCTCTCAAGTTGTTGACACGATTCGACCATTTTCCCGTTCCTATCTTCAACGTTGTAAATGAATCACCTTCAAATTTACTGACTCCTCCTCCGTTCGTCGCAATCCACATCGTTCCCGGATGAGTGCGGCTTTCATGAATATCATTCACACTCGGCGATGCAAGACCATCAAGCGTGGTGTAGTGTCGGAATAATTTTCCATCGAAGACGGAAACACCTTCAAGAGTTCCAATCCAAAGAAAACCCCGCGAGTCTTGATAAAGTTTTGTTATCGCGTTAGAAAAAAGTCCGTTCCGTACCGTATACGTTTGCTTTGGAACTGACAAGGATACGAACAGGTTCCGTTGCTTCTCTACCGTCATGGCGATCAATACTGTAGAAAGACTGGCACATGTAATACAAATCGTGCAAATGATTGAGTAACAGTATTTACCGATACAATCGAACTTCATGCTTTGTTATGTTTATTAGATTGTTCTACATCAACAATTGTTAACTGAAGTTACGCGACACCGTTGTGTGACGTCAAAAATTTCAATATCCAAATCCGAAAAACTAAACAAATCCAAAATTCAAAAAACTAAACCACTGTTCTCAGGTGAATTTGAACATTTGAACATTCGAGATTAGAATTTGTTTAGAGTTCCGATATTATGATTTAGGATTTTTTCTTGAGATTACATGCTTGCGTAACATCAGTTGTTAACTATAATTATGAACTTGGGGTTGTATAAATTACCCGCCTTTGAAGGAAAGAGACACAAACAACTTCCCAAGGAATGAGAACGCTATGTAATGATGAAAAAGACAACACGTCCTCAAAGAACAAGTCTTAGGAATTCACATTATGAGAAAAGAACGAAAAGGAAAGAAATCAGTTTGATATGCTCACGCGATGATAGTAAAAAATTTCAACAATGGCAAGTTGAAGGTGATATGTGTCAGTTATAAATGCTAAAAAATACATAAAAAAAGCGCAGTTAGGGTTTCTAACAGCGCTTTATTCTTCCACTTCGGATACTGTTTTAGAATGTCGCCTCATTTGTGAACAGTCAATCAATCATATCACTTCACATATATCATCTTCTTCACATCGGTAAACGTCCCGGCTGCCATCTTGCAGAGATAAATTCCGGTGCTGACCGACTTACCAAGATTATCTTTTCCATCCCAACTGATTGTGTAGTATCCTGCCTCAAGTGTTTCATCCACCAAACGTGCTACTTCAACACCCAGCGTGTTATACACGATGAGTCGAACGTGCGACGTTTGAGGAACCTGATACTTCACAGATGTTGACGGATTGAACGGGTTCGGATAGTTCTGCCCGAGAGCGAACGTTTCCGGTATTCCGTTTTCCAAAACATCAAGAACATTCACTTCCAACTCGGCTGAGTACGCACTTTGATTCCCGGAGAAATCGAACGAAGCAAGTTTGTAATAATACCGTTGACCATCAACAACATTATTGTCCTGATACATTGCATCAGTCACTTCACCGATTGGCTCGCCGGGGATAAAGTTCGGGGTCGTTCCGCGATAGACTGCATAATAGTTGAAGTCCAGTTCTTCAGAAATTTCCCATCGCAATTCCACTCCGCCGCTTACCATCCGGGCGCCGACACCTACAGGAACAGTCGGAACAAGGTTATCAAGAGAGTAACCGCTGTCCGGCGCAGAGGCATAAACAACATAGAGATTCGTTGAATGACCGGTCACGTAGAATGTGGTCCATTTCATTCCATGAGATATTGTTGAATCGAATAATGTCGGAACGTCGAAACTGTACACCGGTTGCTTTGCCGCAGGAACACTACCGACAAATGTCCAGACGTCTCCGTTCATGAAATAACTGGAACCGATTTTTCCTTTTTGGAACATTTCTTTATACGAACTGAACGTAGTCAAGCCTGTTTTTGCCATCTCGTCTTTTCTCCAGACTCCGTAACTGATGACCTTATCAATGCTGAATTCTTCTGCGGGGAATTTGTTCCAATGAATGTTCACCATCTTCCCTTGGTCGTTCGGCACATCGTGGATTGCAACAATCGGAGCGGCGCCAGCGCCTATCTGTAGTTGTTCAATTGAGGATACAAGTAATCCGGTCGCGTAGGTATGGTTATGAACACCGTAACTTCCGTCATTCAACACAAAGTAATAATTGTATGATGCCGCTTTTTGAAGTTGACTCAAAGAAATATCACCCGGCGGTAATGGTTGCGTTGTATCGCCCGTTGCCTTATGCGGTAAAAGAAGGCGTAATTGTTCCAGAAGTGATTTTACCTTGTTCTGGCTTCGCTCAACAAATTCCACCGAAACGACACCATGACAATCCTCGCAACCTTTCGGATTAATAATTTCCGTTTCGTTCTCATCTTCAAATGAAACTCTGTACGTATGCCCTCCAAGTTTTCCAACGAGCGAATCTGCATGGGAATCTGCCATGTGACACGTGATGCAATTTTCCTCCAAACCGGAGTGTGAAGAATTTGCATACCGATACCCGCTAAGTTGCCAACCGCCCCACTTTCCGCTGCCGGAATCCGGCATTCCCGTATATGGAACGCCAAGCACACCGGCAATCATCGGACCCTGTGTTGAATGATGCAGTTCGCCGGCACTGAGATTCGTCATGTGACACTCTGTGCATAATTCCGCAAGCGGTTTCCGAACTTGATGCGGGAATTGTTTGCTGTGCGGGTCATGACAAGCAATGCAGTTAATACCGTGAGCATCCACATACGGAGCGGCTGTTGGTTTTCCACCGATTCGTTCCAGCACAAAACCTTGCGTCGTGTGGCAAATAGCACAGGCGGGTTTATTCATTCCTTCAATATCATCAGGCTCACCAACTGCTTTCGCATGTGCCGAGGTTTTCCATTCCAGCGTTTTCTTATAATCGCCCGGCGCATCATGACACATCCCACACACATCGGCAGAAAATGATTTTACAATTTTATTCCTGCTGATATCCCCGCCGTGTCCGCTCCCCGGTCCGTGACAACTTTCGCATTGAATATTGGCAACCTTGGCAAGTTCTGGATAATTTGCTTTGAGCGTATCCCAATTTCCTTCTTGTAGTATCGTCGGAAAAATCCAACCTAACGAAGTAGCACGGTCATCGAATCCGTCATTCATTGCTGTACCCGAATTATCATAGCCTGTTGTATGACAACGAACGCAGTTGCTGTCGTAGTGGGCTCCCTCGCGCCCATCAATTCCTTTTCTGAAGATTGAGGCATGACCGGTAGTTTTCCATGAGTCATAATGATTTGTCAACTGACCGGAATGACACATAGAACATTCCGGAAAGTTCGGAGTGTCATCAATAATTTTTCCTGCGCCGACATAATTCGCGGCATTAAGCCACATCGTTGTTGAGGCATTACCGCTATCTGTGATTACATCAAGACGCACTTCGTATGAGCCAATAACATCGCTGATGAATAACGCCGAAAGACCATACAAGCCTGTAGCAGAATCGGTCGGAATAATTGTTGCGGAAGAACCATCGGGCGCTGAGAGAATTGCCCACGTTGCGCTTGCCACGGGGATATTTTTTATAATACTCGTTCCATGCTGCGCTTTCGCTTCGAGATAGACATGACTTCCACGCCCGAAGTTCGGCAACCCCGTTGTTGTTGATTGATAGAGATTGGGGTGTGCGTTCTTCATTCCGACAGAGACACCAACAATTTTTATTTTGGCAATGATGTCAGCAGCGTGTATATTCACACAGAAAATAGAATGAAATAAAAGTGTAACAATGATTGGTAAAAGTTGTTTCATAGGATTGTTCCTAAAAATAATTGAGATGCTTTTTATTTAGGAAGAACGGGAGGCTTGATGGGAACTACCTCAGGAAATAGATGGTTTATATGCGTACGGTAATTCTATTTCTGAAAGCAAGATAAGGAAATTAGGAAAAACAGAAAATTCCGAAACTGATTTTTTTCAAATAAGGATATTGGTAATGAAGAATGTTCACTGTAAAAATATCGTCCGTAAAGGAGAAGGTATGACACGATTTGCAAAGAAGTACCTCGTACTTTCCGTTGTAACCTGTTTTTTCTTTTACTCGATTACCGGCTGTGGAAGTTCAACGGCTGTGGTTCATCCACTCGATAAATACAATGAAAAACCATATTCCGATGAGGCAACTTTCTACGCGAACAAAGATGATGCGTACAAAGCAACCGTACTTGCATTACAACAGAGCGGTTACGTCATTACGTTAAGCGATGCACAAACCGGACTCATCAACGGAGAAAAAAGCGGAAGTTCAATTCTCCCGGAAGAGCATAAGCAAATTTCAAAGGACTCAGCGAACGACGTTGGAGCGGGAGAAATTCTTATCGGCATTCTCGGTATTCTCCTTATTGTTGGTTTGATTGCCATGCTGACAAGTGATTCAAACAACGAGACACAATCGAACTCCAACACAACAACTTCTACAACGACAACAACAGTTGTTTCTTCATCTCATGAAAAAATAACATCCTACAAATATATTGTCACCGTAAACACAACAGCGTTGACCGATTCTACCTCTCAACTTCAACTCTCTGCCGTTCGACAGGTGATTGAGAACGGAAGTGTCACCAATTCAAGCAAGTTTGAAAACAAATACCTGAACTACGGAATCTTTGATGCTGTACAGGCACAACTTAATGGCGTTCGTGAGAAGATTGATTGAAAATTTCGGATTGCGGATTTTGGATTGCGGATTAATAATTTCGGGATTGGATACATCAACAATCAGAAATCATAAATCCTGAATCAACCTCCACCAATCACCACACGTTGACTCCCTATCTCAACTACTCAACTACTTTGTACTAAAGAAGACTACTTCTCATAATCATTGATTTGCTCTCCGTGACACACGCCGTTCATTGAGCAATTATTAACATTGTAGAGATTTGACCCCGCCGCCTTCTTAAATCCAGCAATGACAAGTTTATCAAACGTCCCCGTTCCCTGATAATTGTACGGCTTCACATCGGTTTCGTACCCGATGAGCCGTGAACGCTTCGAGCCATGTGGTACTGTAACATGGCACGTTACACATTTTACATCCGCGGTAATGTGTGCATTCGCTTCATGAACATTATTCAAAAAAGTACCACCACTTACCATGGGATGACAATTCACACAGTACAAATCATTCTGCCAATTGTTCATATCTTTTTTCACATCATACAACGACCACAACTGACCGGACATGTTTTGGGGCCAATACTTTGCATTCCCTGTCAACATAAACCTGCTGTTCGAACCGTGCGGACCTTGCGGTACGCTCGACGAAGTCGGTTGGTCGTTGCCGTGACAATCGGAACAATACATCGTTTGTGTTCCCGCCATATTCCAATCGTTTGTCAGTTGGGAAAATGTCAACGCTCTCGGAGCGAGCGAACCAATCTGTTCCTGCAACGGAACCTGAACGGGATGTGCGGAACGGTTTCTCGGGTTAAACTCCATCGCCTGGTCGGTGATGTTCTCTCCCGATGGTCCGATAATTTCCGTTACTCCGTTCACCGCGATTCCGAATGCGTTATACGAATGACACTTAAAGCAAATTTGATTCTCTGTCGTAGCAGGGTTCATTTCGGTGAAGGTTGTCGGCTGAGTCCATTCTTCAGCAATCTGAGGCATGACGCCGCGAACACCGGTCAAGACTTCTGAAACCTGATTGCTTCTCAACACATGCAATCCCTTTTTCGCTCTATGTGAATTGTGGCAATCCTGACACTCTGCGTGTCTGCCGGATAATCCCAAACTTTTATCATTGTCCGGGTTCAAATGTTTTTTTGTTACTGCGGTTGTTGGATGTGAATATTGTTTTTCATACTCACTTTGAATATTCTTCGTTTCATCCCCCTTCAATGTACTTCCGTGGCAACTTGAAGTAAAACATGTCTGCTCTTCCACTAACGAAAGCAGATACGGAGTTCCCGTTCCACCGTGCGACTTATGGCACGAGCGACAAGACCATTCCCCAACCGTCGTTCCTTCCCTGTCAGGCGGATTATATTTTTGTTGTGATAATTTATGAGCCGATTCGTTCCAGCCAACTTTGTCGTGACAGAATGTACACAATGCGGCATCGGTATTATCCATGCGAAGAAATTTTGTGAACGTATTATCATGCGGCTCGTGGCAGGTGATGCACTCAACGGTTCCGTTCGATGCATCGGGGTCAAGTTTGACAGGAGTTTCCCACGGAAATGTTCGCGCAACAAGTTCGTGGTCTTTTGTATTGTCATACACATAACCGACCGGGTGGTCGTTGGCGAGCGAGGTTCCGAGATTTCCCGGAACATGCGCGGGCATGACCGTAACTTCATCCTGAAGGAGAATATTTGTAACACCTTCGTTGCTATACACAGCGCCAATGGCAATCGTTCCATCATGACAGGAGAGACAAAGTTTCGAGCGCGGATTCGGTTGATTCGGTGTCGCGTAACTGAGACTTTTCAAGTAGTCACTTGTGTAGAGTGTGTATTCCGCTTCGCTGAGTTTATGATTCCAAAGTTGTGCGGCGGCATATTGCTTCGGCACATGCGGCGTATGACAGAACACGCACAAATCTTTTTCCGTCGCCGCCTTTACTGTTCCGGGACCCGTTGGTGTCAGATCGTGCATCGTTCCGAGCATTTTTGATTGTGCCTGAGTCTGAGCATAAAGTTGCTGAATACCGCAGGCATACAACAACAACGCTCCACAAATTGTTACAAGAAAGTGTTTCATTTGAGATACTGAAAAATTTGTATTCGTCTGTTGAGTGAATCAATCACGTAAATCTTATCCTCCCTGTCAATCGCAATTCCGTTCGGCGTCATAAACTCTCCGTCGCCCGTTCCTTTTTTTCCGACAACGAGCAGTAATTCATTCTTGCTGTTGAATATCTGGAAATTATCCATCAACGCATCGGTGATATACATGTTTCCGTCCGAGTCCAATGCAATTGCTTTCGGGCTTGCAAACCGACCGGCAACATTCCCCTGCCGACCAAACATCGAACTAAACTTTCCCGAAAAACTAAATTTCTGAACCCGGTAATTCACAGCATCAAGAATAAATAAACTGTCGCGCGTTGCTAACTGAACAGGAAAATTAAAATCACCGAGCGCATCACCGCGCTGACCGAATTCCGCAACATATTCTCCATCGAGAGTGAACACAATAATTTTGTGTTGACCTGTATCCGTTACATACAATCGGTTACCATGAATCTGAATACCTGTCGGTCGCACAAGATGCTCTTTGATTTGAAACTCAACATCATAGTCATCATCCAGAGCAAGAATATCCCCGCGTTCAGAATCGGAAATGAAGAGGATGCCATCATCACTAACAGCACACCCGACCGGAGAATGAAAACTTCCTTCATCTGTTTCATAAACGAAGTCATACTCTTTTTCTTTTTGGTCAATGATATGAATTCCGCTTGCGCCCGGGTCTGCTACATAAATTTTCCCGGAAGAAGAAACCGCAATTCCTACCGGCTGAACTAACCAGTTCGATGTTTGCTCACCCCCGAAGAGAAATGTGAAAACTCCGGAAAAAAAATCTCTTTTCGATTCAAAACTTTCGAGCGAGGAAATTGTCAGCACGTGTTTGATTCTTGCTCTATCAGGCGGTGAGGGCCACACTTTCCCTGCGCTATCCAACTGCGCATCCAATCCACCCGATAGGAATAAAATCAAACAGCCATATGTCAATATTGTTTTCATCATGCTTGACTATAATGAATAATCTCTATGTTTACAAGAGTTACTCGGAGTAGTGACCTGTGAGTGGTAAGTGTTTTTTTTATGAGAACACACTCATTTACTATTGACCCTTCACCGCTCATTCTCAAATCACAAAACTCAAAACACTACTCAGAATGGTCTGCTTACAATAAACTGAACCTGTCTCAGGTGAACCGGAAATGTCGCATAACGCAATCGGGAACTGAATGACAACGCTCTCCAATTAAACGAGAGTGAACCGGTATGGTCTGCAATTTCCCGAAGATAATATTGGTCGAAGTTTCTTGAATAGACATAAGAAACCATCAAACCTCTGATGAAAAATGAAGAACTGGAAAAATTAAACGTCCAGCCGTAGGTGCGACCAAGATTGCCCGTAAAAAACCAATTAGCATTTCCTGACACACTCAGGGTAAATGGTATCAGAATATTGAATGCACCGTTCATCCGCTGGGTAACGATAATGTTTCGGTGGCTACGGAATGAAGATTCATTCCCGGGATAACGGTCTTCACGGTATCGAACATCCGATTGTGATTGAATATTATTCGGCAAAGTCCCACGCAGAATAATTCCTGCCGTGTTCCCAACGATGGTGTATTCCGAAATGTTGATGACTCGGGTAAATGTGAAATTGTAATATCCACTCGCGGAAAATGAACCGATGTTCCGGGAAATGCTATTTGAAAATTGTGTGTTCCAACTCGAAAACTGTGCAACCTGAAATTGGATATTTTTCCCGGCAGATAACCCATTCGCGATCGTAAAACCTCCAACGACCCGGCGATGTTGGAGATTTCCAAAAAGTCCCGCGCTTCTATACGCATCACTTCGTTCAAACCCTGGAACAATACTTTTCGAATGTCCGAGAAACCCGCTCGCGCCGACAGAACTCTGAAAGTTTGCATTGATATTGTAACCAATAGTTTGAGAAAGTCCCACTGAAAGACCTTGCGAGAACGAACTCATCGAGTTATTCCCTACCAAATTTGTTGCAATCCGGATTTTATCGGTCAAAACGCCTCCGTACGAAAGTGCACTCTGCATCAGGCTGAAGCCTGCATATTTGTTGTATTCCGTCGTGAGACTGACATGATGTTGCTGTGCTAACGCTCGTGATGCGGAAAATGAAACAGCGATGAACCGGTCTGCGGCGTTACTAAAATCCTCACGCAAGGTATTCGTTACCACAGAAAGATTGTATAACCCTGTCGTATCGGAAGCGCTTGAAGCGGTAAACGAAAGCGTCTGGTTCACAATTTCATATTCATTTCCCACCGTAGCGAACGAACGACTTCGCACGTAACTGAGCGACATCGAAGGAAGCCATGGAACTTGCTGAACGGATAATTCCGCACGCTGTTCCTGCGACCTGCTTCCTAACCTGTCAATCAACCGGTCAGATTCGGTTTTTATCACATAGTCGTTATCTCGAAAGGCAAGATTTAATTTCACGGGAGATGTCGGAATAACATTCATGGTGAGATTATATCTGTTCCATGAAAATTGTTCACCGTAGTAATTGAAGAACTCGTTACTACTGGTTGAAAAATTTCCGTACAGCGATGTGAATAATGAATAGGTAAGAATCTTTGGTGAAAGCAAATTTCCCCGGAATTGCAGGTTCACTCTCGGACTTCTGCTGACGAACTTTGTCAGTGTACCGCCGGAGCGGTAGTCATGATAGTTTTGCTCGTAGCGTAACTCACCTCTGAACGAACTGATTTGCGCGTCGCTACACAGGTAGAACGCGGCTATCAAGAAGACGATAGAAAGAACTTTTTTCAATTCCCTAGGCTCGTTCAAAGATGATTGAATAGCGGTGTGTGGCGCTTTTCAGCGCCACACACCAATACTTCTACTTTTTCAAATAGAGTGTGAAGTAATCGTTCAGGTTACTTCTTGTGGCAAGCCACGCAACGTCTGCCGTAATCACTGGTGATGACGGTTCCGATGCCGCTGCTCATGTGTGGGTTATGGCAACTTGAACATTGCATTGTTCCGTTGAACAAGCGAACGGTTGTATAATTTCCGCCACTACCATTCGTGCCGCTGTACCCTTTCCATACTGCTGACACAGGGTCAACTGCCGGATATAATTCTTCCGGAACGACTGCTTGCACTGCATTGTAGTCGAAATTGACCGGATGCGTGTGAGCCATATCTGTCCATGTACCGCTCGCGCCGATAGTTGCGCCATGAGGAACGTGAGAAACATCGCCCGTTGTCCCGCCGCCTTGATATGCTGTCGGTGAGAAAATACCAACGCTACCATCGTGGCAACTTAAACAGTATGAGGAGAAGTTATCTTTGAACCCTGCGGCTGTTGTTCCGGGGTCATACACTTCCGCATCCATAGAACTCGGGTTTTCATATTTTCCGAATGTTTTTCCTGCTTGTGAAGTACGGTTCCACAACACGAGAGGATTTGCATCTTTCGAAACGTGGATTGTGTGGCAAAAACTGCAGAGACGTTTATTACGCGTACCACCGCCATACACTGTATCCCAAATTGTATTTCCAAGTGTGTCTAATCCAAGACTGTCTCGTTCAAATACTTTCCCGGAGTCCGGTGTGAAATCGTGCGGTCCATGTAACATCGCAGAGCGAACGCCTTGTACGCCGCCTGTGAATTTACCAAGTCCCCAGCCCTTTCCAAAGATATTGGTGGCTGTTGTTTCAGGATTGCCTACAAAGTTCGGTAGGGGTTGTTTACCACCTGGCTGTGATAATGCGACCAGGGTAAGAACTAATAACATGATCATTGCTAACGTTAAGTGTTTCATATATATGATCCTTGTGGATATTGTTGTTGCCTCATAGTTGTTTAGAAAATCCACCTTTCTCACGAGGCGCATGAGAAACGGGATTGTTATTTTTACCTAATCACCTTTAAGTAACCGGAACACCTGAACGCGTCGGTTCAGATTATCGGTTACATAAATCATATTATTCCTGTCAATGGCGATGGAGACAGGATTCTGAAAACCATCATTGAGCGGAGAAAATTTTCCGACGAACAGTAACAACTGTCCTTCATTATTAAAAATCTGAAAGTTCTGATGAACGCCATCAAGCACATAAATATTTTTGTATGAATCAAGGGCGATTCCTTTCGGTCGGGAAAACTCGCCGAAGTATTCACCTTGTTGTCCGAATTTCCTGAGATATGTTCCCGTTGAGTCAAAAATTTCCACCCGGAAATTAAACCCATCAACAACATAAATATTCCCATCGTTATCCACTGCAACGCTTTGCGGATAGTTGAATTCACCGTCGTCTTCGCCTCGTTTACCAATCGTGAACAATGAATCCCCGTTTTCTGAATAGACATGCACCTGATGTGATTTGATATCAACGATTAAAATTCTGTTCCGGAGAGTGTCGGCGACAATATCAACAGGGTTTTCGAATGTTCCCTCACGACCTATTGCCCGAATGGTATTTCCATTTTCATCCAACACAGCGATTTTTTTCGAACCTGCAAGACCGACATAAATTTTTCCGCGTGCATAGGCGACACCACGCGGGTCTTTCAGTTCGATGGTACTGTTCGCGCCGAACTGTTCAAACTTTTTCTGCTTCGTATCATACAATAACATGCCGTAGTTAGCATCGGTAACATAAAATTTTCCGTTCTCACCGATTGCTATATCAAACGGACGTGAAAAGTTTGCACTTCCTTCCCCGCCTGTAATTGAGTTGAAGAAACTCCCGACACTGCTACCAAAGTCATCTTGCCCGCGAAATGTCTGCACATACTCGACGCGGGGAGAGTCAGGGGGTTCGGGCCAAATGTAGCGCCGTTGATTTGCAATATCGCTCGATGAACTGCATCCGGTAAGCGAAGCAACCACAAGCACACTCAATAAAAAGAACTGTAGGTATTGATACTTAGTCACGTTGATTTTCCTGTGATGATTGTTTTTCTAAATCTTCAATTGATGGTAACTGATACTCTTCAATGACAACTTGTTCGGTAACCGGATGAAAGTCAATGTCTGCCGTTGAACAGGAAATCCCGGCAGAAATCATCCATGTAGAAATTGTTGATGTTGAAACAAATCCCGGTGCAATTTGAATACTGATATTCGGAAACAATCTTGTCGAGGCGCTCAGAACTGCCTGGAAACTATTTTTCTTCAAATAACCGTGCATCAATTCCAGTCCAAGTTGTGTTTCATTGCTCACAGCATACGTTACGCCTGCGCCGATGAGCGGGAGTGTTTTTCCTTCCATCCTTGAGATGCCAAGCAACAATGTCGGGTGGATTCCGTTTGAATCGAATGTTGCAAGAATCCCGCCTCGTACTACATCAGAAGGATAAATCGTCGTTGCCGGATCCATTTCCGAACTGGTTGCTTCTCCCCAAATTGCTAATCTTCTTATGGTTGGTATCATCATTGGAAAACGAAACTTCCCGCCAAATCCGAATGCAACCTGCGATGCGACTTTTCCAACCTGCTCATCACTCACCCGTGCATAACCTTCAAGACTTGTTGATAAACCACAACTAAATCCGATAATGTTCGCTCCGAACCCGGCGCTGTTGAAATTATTGGAGCGAGTGTATTGCACACGAAATTCAGACATCGGAACAACTGTCGCTGTCGGAAGTACCGTCAACCCCGAACCGCTGAAGACACCCTGGTCGGTAAACAACTGTGCGTAACTTCCTGACACGATAAGAATCGTCAAGACAACGAGGCAATATGATTGATTTCTTAATGACATTGAGCGCAAACGTCTAAAGTTTCACCCGGGAATTTCATCATCTTCTGATTGTCCGAACCATGCGGGTTATGACAGGTTACACATGAAAATTCTTCACCAGTTTCTTCATTCCTGATATACTGCATCGGGTGGCGACCGACCGGATGGTTTTGCTTCTTATTCTCGTGACACCCAAGACAGAGAGTGTACACTTTCTCTTTTATCTGATGTCGTTGTTCGGTTCCGTGCGGCGAGTGGCACGTTCCACATTCACTTGCAACAGGATGTTGAACTTTTGCATTCTCAACCAGATTTTTCTGTTCATCGTGGCAAGCGAAACATGTTTCCGGAATTCCTGATTCAAGCACCACCGCTTTCTTCTCCGCCGACCACGAATGACACGATGCACATTCTTTCATCTCAACCGGAGAATGTACATACGATGCGCCGACAACTTCTTTATGACAAACATTGCAATCGGCATTCATCGTCGCACCGCTATCGGCGCTGGGTAATCCCTCGTGACAACTTGTGCAACTTTCTTCGAGTGTTGAGTTGTGAAATAACACAGAACGGTCTGTCGTCGGTTTTGACTCGTTCAGATATGTTGTAAAAAACTCAGCAGTGCTTTTCTTCTCCCCGGTTGATGAAAAATAAATTCTGTTTTCTCCCGGAACGAGTTGGACATGCAGTTTATATAACATCCGGTTATCAGCAACCGGGTCATCATACACCGCGGTGTACACGCTATCTCTCCATCCGCGTAAATTCAAAATCACTTCCAACGCTTGTTTTGTTTGAAGCGCTTTCACCCAATCACCGAACTCTTTTCGTTTCCATAATGATTTGACTGTCATCGTATCCGCATGTTCATACTTCAACGTTTCCGGCTTTGAGTATCCTTCATAATATTTATAAGTGAATGACAACGACTGAAGCGTCATTTTTGAATCAAACAATTTGTAAAATTCTTTCGGGAAATTTTCCTTCTCGGCTTTTGTTCCAATCAAAAACCGTTCTTCCCTTTGCCATAGTGTTGAGACCTTCATTTCACTTCCTGTCTCTTTCGATGCAGAAACCAATAGTAATTTGGCTTGGTCATAGGAAGTTGTTTCAGAAGAAGGGGGAAAGAGCACAATAATATCTGCTGTCGGGCTGTCGCCAAGAAAGAGAACCCAGCAAAGCAGGATAAAAAGAACAGGTTGAAAATGAGAACGTATGACTGATTGCATAAGTACTGTCTGTAATGGCATATACAATGCCACACTAAACCGTCTCTTTTTTCCCTTTTCCACCTGAAAATCTGTATTATTAATGGCAGAATTATCAGATTTGAATTTCTGGGGCATATCACCCACTGATTTTTTTTCGATTTTGATAGTACCGCTATGCTTCATTTTTGCAGGATAAAAGCCGTGTAACAATCTCCGTCACTTCATTCAAATCGAACGGTTTTTCAATAAAAGCATCAATACCTTCCTGTTGCATTTTCATTCTTGCGTCTCCTACACCCACAGCGCTTGTCAGTATGACAGGAATCTCTGAACAATAATGTTTGACCTGAGAAGCGACTTGAAATCCGTTGAGTTTGGGAAGGTCAACATCAGTAATAACCAAATCGTAGTGAGCAGAATGAAGTTGTTCCATCACAGCATCACCGGAAGCAACGGTTGTAATATTAAAACCGGCTTTTGAAAGCGCATGAGTAAGCGACCAACGAACAAGTTGTTCATCTTCCACAATGAGGATATTCTGACCGTTTTTATGATTCGTCATTGTAGTCATTATCGGGTTGCTGTCTGTCGTGTGTTCATTCATTCTGACAAAGCACAAGATATGTGCCATCAATGAAAAAACAAAAAACAGAGTTTCTACTTGAAATTAATAGAAAATTGAATTCTGTATTTCAATTTTCTTATGATTGGTGAGTCATTTCACCCAACAGTGAGTTTTCACTCACTCGTGGGATGAAAGTCCGAACTTCTTCATCCTGTAACGAAGAGTGTCGCGGCTGATTTTCAGAAGGCGCGCCGCATGTGTTTGATTGTGATGTGTTTTTTCCAATGCCTGAACAAGCGCCTGCCGTTCCAATTCAAACAACGACGGACCGTCATCGCCAACACCAAGTAACGCTGCGTTTGAAGCAGGCGCTTTTTGAGGTATCATAAATTCGATGTGGTCATTCGTTATCAATTCGCCGTCGCCGAGCAGGATTGCCCTCTCAAGAACATTTTTGATTTCCCGAACATTGCCTCGCCACGGATGATGAAGAAATAATGTTTTCGTCTCATCCGATAATCCTCTGAACTGCTTATGAAATTTTGAGTTGAATTCTTCAATGAAGTACTCCGACAAGAGAATAACATCTTCTTCACGCTCACGAACAGGCGGCATCTGAATAGCGGCAACATTCAGGCGGTAATATAAATCCGGGCGGAA
Source organism: Ignavibacteriota bacterium (assembly GCA_016212665.1). Classification (NCBI taxonomy): domain Bacteria; kingdom Pseudomonadati; phylum Ignavibacteriota; species Ignavibacteriota bacterium. The sequence continues at coordinate 20,759 of JACREZ010000019.1, read as the reverse complement.
CAGATTTTTCTCAATCAATTCTTCGAGCGGCTGATTCGTCGCGGCAATGATGCGGACATCAACCGTAATATCCGTCGTCCCTCCGACACGCTGAAACGTTTTCTGTTCAATCACGCGAAGCAATTTCACCTGAATCTTCGGAGCGAGGTCTCCAATCTCATCGAGAAAGATTGTCCCGCCGTCTGCAAGTTCGAACAATCCCTTCTTCTGCGTTTTTGCATCTGTGAAAGCGCCTTTTTCGTATCCGAACAATTCGCTTTCGATGATGGATTCCGTCAGTGCGGAAAAGTTCACCGACATCAGCGGCTTTTCTTTCCGCTCACTCAGGAAGTGGATTGCTTTCGCGGCGAGTTCTTTTCCCGTTCCGCTCTCACCGGTAATCAGAACTGTCGTTCCGCTGCTTTGTGCAATGCGGGCAATCTGCGAGAACACTTTCTTCATCGCAACAGATGAACCTGCCATCCCGCAAAAGCCGTTGATTCGTTCCTGCTCTTTCAGATAATGCGCAACCTGTCGCTTCAACCGTGTGGACTCAAGCGCTTTTTCGATGACCATCTTGAGTTCCTCCATGTTCACCGGCTTCGTGACATAATCGAATGCGCCTAACTTCATCGCCTGGACGGCAACGTCTGATTTGTCATACGCCGTAAGCATGATGACCGGAAGAATTTGTTCGCCATCTTTGATTTGATGGAGCAGGTCAATGCCTGTTCCATCGGGAAGTTTTTGGTCGAGAATAATTAAGTCCGGGTCATGCTGTTTGAACAATTCCAATCCTTCAGCAACATTCTGCGCCTCAAGAACGCTGAATCCTTCTTTCGTCAGTTCTGTCTTCAATGACCAACGAATCAATTTTTCATCATCAACAATTAAAATAGTTTCGCCACGCATTGCTACACTCGTTTTCCTTGCGGTAAGACAATCCTCACCGTCGTTCCTTTTCCGACTTCGCTCAATAGTTCAATCATTCCGCCGTGTTGTTCGATGATGCGTTTTGTAATCGTCATTCCCAAGCCCGTTCCCTTATGCTTCGTTGTGAAGAACGGCTTGAATACCTGATTCAAACATTCTTTTGCTATTCCTTTTCCCGAATCAGAAACCGTACACACAACGGCATTGTGTTCACGCACAGAAGATATGGTCACGCTTCCCGAACCTTCGATTGACTGAACAGCATTGAGCATAACGTTCCACAACACCTGCTGAATTTGTTTCTTATCAGCCGAAATATGATTAGTTTCTTCCGAAAGATTCAACGTAACAGCAATCCGATTCTCTCTGATTTGCTTTGAGAGCATTGAGTACGTTCGTTGGATGACTTCATTGACATGAACCTCCTCGAAGATTGGAGGAGTCGGTCGGGCATAACTGAGCAAATCCGTCACTGCGTGGTTGACACGTTCAAGTTGAACTTTCATTTCGGAAAAGATTTCTTTCCGTGCATCATCGGCTGGCAACTCGCTGTCAAATATCTGAACTGCGCCAAGCACACCGGCAATGGGATTCTTGATTTCATGTGCCATGCTTGCCGCCATTTCACCGACGGTTGCAAGACGGTCTGCCTGCTCGAGTTGTTTCTCATGCAGTTCATACAATTTTTCGTGCGCTGTATTCAGTTTCTCCACAAGTTTATTGAAGGTAAGTATCAGGTCGGTAATTTCATCCCGAGAAGCCGGAACGGGTAGTGAGGAGAACTTGACACGGTTCCCGCTTTCCACGCTTTCTATTTGTTTGTAAATGTCCTGCATCTGCGATTTCATTTTTGTTACAGGACGAACGACAAGAAACAGTAATGCGAGATACACAACGCCGCCAAGTCCGGCAAACATCACTACACTCATGATAATGTTCATTGTCCGATGTTGAATGCCGAGCGATTGGATATCTTCAATATTAATTTTTGAAGCAACGTAGCCCATCAATGACGGTGAGTTCGAATGGCATTTTAAACAAGCATCTTTCTTATAAATCGGGGTAAGAATATACTCGTACTGTTTTCCTCCTTCAACCACATCGAGGAATTTTTCGCCGGGTAACTCAGGTTTTTCCTGGAAGAGTTCTATGGGAAGACGCCGTGTCGTATCCTCAATATCCTGATTCAATGCTATCGAACCATCGGCACGAACGATGATAATTTCTTTTGCTTGTGTTGATTGTGAAAGTTTGACAAGCACTTCACGCACTTTGTCGTTATTCCCAATCAGCATTTCCTGTTCAAGCATTACTTTTCCAAACTCTGCAATGCTATGTGCTTTTGCATCCGCTTGTTGTGCTAACAACGAACGTCCCGTTTGCATTGCATAATACACAAATCCTCCACCAACGACACTGAGAACAAGAACGATAGAAGCGGCAATCTTTAAGTGAAGTGTCGGAAATATTTTGTCGAGGAACTGTCTCATTGACTTAATAAGATGGAGTCCACCTTTCCTATCAAATTATTTGCTCTTGGAATTTTCAGTTCATTTGTCAAAACAGGTGGACTCCATCTTTGTTTAGTTAACTACTTTCTTTGTTCGACAGTCTTCTCTTAAAGGCGATAATAGTTCCGGCGATGATTAACACAACACCGGTCCACACAACCATCATCAACGGCTTGATGCTGGCCTCGAGGAGTAATTCATATCCCTGCGCCGCATGGTCGTCTCCTTGAAGTCCATGAAATGAAAGGAGAATTCGTTTCTGCTCAACACTCATGTCCACCAACGTGATGACGGGATTTTGTATTCCTTTGGTCGGGTTGTGAAGTGGCGGCATTTCGGCAGGCGCGTATGATTGTTGCCCCTGCGCATCAATAACAATTGCCGGGGCGATTTCGTGTTCTGTTCCTTGAGCAGTAACCTTCAACAAGGCACCCACCTGCATCGAACCGGGCTGTCCATGTTCACCGGTCTGAAAACTCACAAATTGAATCTGATACCCGTTAAACTCTTTCGTTTCACCTTTCCCGATTTCCAACGTCGGATGTTCGTCACGTTCGTGCGGTGCTTTCATTTCCAACGGCGACAGGTACAAATCTTTCAATGGAAATACTTTGATGTCCGGCTCCCGCATAATGGATTGACTGTAATTGCTGAAATATAATTTCGGGAATGCCGCAAACGTATTGTTCCCGTCCTTCACTTCGAGACTGACTATCGGCTTTTCATTCTTATTCGGGTCTTCAATAAAATCTTTGAAGAGAACAGAGTATCCGAACACTTCCTTCGGCTCTCCTTGTTTGAGCATGATTTGTTTTGTCTCATCATAATTTCCTGAGCCGATTATCCCAATCAACATCAATGCAGTACCGATGTGCGTAATCGGTCCACCAAGTGTAAGCCAACCGGAACGATACTGTCGAAATGCTATAATTGAATTGCTGATGAGTGCAAATGCCGATGCGCCAACGAATGTGAGCAAGACTGCGGAAGTAACTCCGGCAACATACGCAATCACACAGGATAAGCCAGTGAGAATGAGTGGCATCGAGTAACGTTTCAGTAACGAAGATTTTTTTTCTTCCGACCATCCGAGAAACGGGGTGATGCCGAGAAGTAACGCCATCGCAATTGCGACAGGTAAGTTCACTTTGTTGTAGAATGTAATATCAACCTGCGATGCTTTGCCGACGAGACCGGTAAAAATCGGTGATGACATGCCCGCAAATGTGAACGCCGCCATTGCAAGCAACACATACAGACTCAACAGTAACGTCACTTCCCGATTCAAACTCGAAAAATTAAGTTTCGGCGATTGGATTTCGCGAAACCGTGTCGCCAGCAAACCGAAGCCCGCCGTGCAACCAAGAACCATGATGCCAACGAGGTAATTGTTGATTCCCAAATCTACAAATGAGTGGACGGAGAAATCTGCCAACACTCCGCTTCGTGTGAGAAACGTTGCATAAAGAACGAGCAGAAACGTAATGATTGCCAGAAACATGTTCGTCCGTTGCATTGCTCCTTTTGCCTTGAACAGTAACAGTCCGTGAATGAGCGCAAGCAAAGTTATCCATGGGACGAGAGAAGAATTTTCTACCGGGTCCCATCCCCAATATCCGCCCCAACCCAATACTTCGTACGCCCAGAAACCACCGATGATAATTCCTGCACCGAGCATGACCGTTGCGAATAATGTCCAGGCAAACCCGCGTTCGTTCCATGAATCATACGAACGTCGGACGAGCGCAGAGAGAACAAGCGCAAACGGGAAGAGTGTTGCCGCATATCCAACGAACAGAATCGGAGGATGAACAGCCATCCACGGATTCATCAAGAGCGGATTCATTCCTTGTCCGTCCGGCGGAACCTGCGATACCGTTTGAAACGGACTTTTCACAATCATCAGTAAATACAAAAACGCGGTAAAGACATTCACCACACCAAGTGCGATGTTGTCCCCGTTGGTTTTTGATTTCATGAAGACGAAGCCCATGATGCCGGTAAGCATCGCCCAAAACAAAAACGTCCCTTCCTGTCCTGCCCATAAGGCTGAGAAAAGATAGATGAACGGTTGGTCGAGCGAACTGTACTTTGACACGTACTCGTACTGAAATTGATTTGTGATAAGTAAGTACAACATCAAAAGTGATGCGACTATGCCTGCACCTGCCGAGACAAGAAAAAGCCGCTCAGCAATTGTCTTTCCTGGTTGCTGGCGTGCATTCTTTTTGCCTTCAACAAAATAGAATAATGCCGCGCCGAGTGACGATAAGAACGCTATGATAATGATGATTTGTCCGGGATTCATAAGTTAAGTTTCTGTTATTTCGATTTTGATTTATTAATACTCTGCCGTTGTTCGATACGTTTGATAGTCAGCCACAACGCAATACAAACAATGGTGATAATGAGCGTTGCAACACCCAATCCCCACCGACGGAAATAGAATTCATCAATTGCATCCTGTCCTTCGGTTGCAACCAGAGATGCAACATTCAATCCTTTTCCAACAACTTCACGGAATTTTTCTTCGCTGAACGAGTGAATCGCGGTGCGCGATTGCAACCGTGCTTGGTGTGCTTCCCGCAACTTGAATTTTGCATCCGAGACTTCCATCCCTTTTTGTTCGGCTTCATCTACCAGGGCGGCGGCGTGTGCTTCATTCATTTCCAAACTGTCAATTGCACTTCGCATCGCTTTCGCAACGATAAATCCTTTTTGATTTTCTTGTTCCGAATGACATTTACTGCATACCGCTTCCGATGTCACTCCAAGCAATTGATTGGTAGCATTCACAATTTCATGATTACTGTGGCATGTTTCACACTCAGGAAGTTGCCTCTCGTCGAACGCCTTCTTATGCGGACTGGCAGAGAATAAATCGGCGTTGAGTGCATGACACGTTCCGCAGACCTTGGAGATGGATTCAACACCCGGAGGCATCGCACCGTGATTACCATGACAATCGTTACAAGCAGGCGCGGCGATGTCGTGCTTTTCTAACAATGCTTTTCCGTGAACGCTTCGAGCATACTTATCGAATTGGTCGCTCGGAATATTATACTCTTTCATGTACTCAGCATTGCTGTGACAGTTCGAGCATGTTGCCGGTAAGTTTGCAGCGTAGACTGAGGACTTCGCATCCTTCGCCGAACGAATGTTATGACTTCCATGACAACTCGCACACTCGGCGGCTTTCGGGTCGCCTTTGGCGTTTAATGTTCCGTGTAAACTTGTTTGATATTTTTCCAATTGGTCAACCGGAAGCGACGGATTGTATGTCCGCATAAACGAAGCATCCGAGTGACATTTTGAACATGTTTTTGTGGCATTCAACGGATACACCGGCGAAGCAGGATTCTTCACAGAAACAATATCATGCACACTGTGACACGTCACGCACTGAGCAATATGTTCTTTCCCGGAAAGAGAAAGTTTTCCGTGAACACTTGTCTGGAGATGTTCCATTTGATTGGTCGGGAGCGACGAACCGAACGATTTCATCTTCTCTGCATCGGAGTGACACGTTGCACACGTTTTGGATATTTCATCACCCTTCGGTACGCCTTTGAATCCGGCGCTCACATCCATTGCCGCTTCCATTTCATCTTTGTTTTTATTTCCGCCATGACAATCGGCGCAGGAAATTCCTTTTGCAAAGTGAATGTCCTTCTTATACAACGATGATGGTTTATCGCCAAGTCCTTGATGACACACGACGCATTGGTCGTCTGCAAATACCACTCCGGTAAGGAAGAACATAGCCGCCACGCTCGTAAGGATAATCAATAATTTCTTTTTCATAGGAACCATCCCAAAGTTGTTAAGATGATAATATAGATGACAGCAAAAATTCCCAAGTAATTGACAAGTTTGTTCTTTTCGCCTTGTGCGCTCTTTCTATCCCAGAACGGAACGAACATCCACAACGCTCCTGCAAATCCGAATGCAAGAATGCCGAGGATTTCTCCATCTATGAATAACACTTTCGCCGGAATAAATTTTAATGTTTGAAACATGAACATGAAATACCATTCGGGTTTGATGCCGGCAGGTGCAGGTGCAAATGCATCCGCTTTCTTTCCCAATTCCCACGGAAAGAAGACTGCAAGAATTGCAAGAATGTTCAGGACAATCAACCAGAGTAATAAATCTCTCAGTAAAAAATTCGGGAAAAATGGCATCGTCTTTTCTTTAACGTTCGGGTCGAATCCTTCCGGTTCGCTCATTCCCTGTCGCTGAACAAGAACGAGATGAATGCCAAGTAACACGGTGAAGATTCCCGGGAAGACTGCGACATGAAATCCGAAGAACCGCGAAAGCGTTGCGCCGGTTACATCTTCACCTGCGCGGAGAAACATGAGTATCGGCTCGCCGATGACAGGAACAACTCCGGCAATGTCCGTTCCGACTTTCGTCGCGAAGAAAGCGAGTTCATTCCATGGAAGCAAGTACCCGCTGAAACCAAATCCGAGCGCCATAAAGAACATCAGCATACCAGTGAGCCATGTAATTTCTCTCGGCTTCTTGTATGCTTTTTCAAAATAGACGCTGAACATGTGAATCATCGCGGCAAGGACGAACAGGTTCGCCGCCCAACTATGAATCGAACGAATCAACCAGCCGAACTGTACTTTCGAGATGATGAACTGAATGCTCTCGAACGCAAGTTCTTCGCTTCCTTTGTAATAAAGTAACAGCATGATTCCTGTTATTACTTGAATAATAAACAGGAAGAGGGACACACCGCCAAAGTAATACCACACAGAGTGGCTGTGGATAGGAACATATTTCTTTCCCATAAACTGAACGAGGTCTTGAAGTTCAACCCGTTCATCAATCCACGAATAAAGTTTTGATAGTTTCTGTTTCATGATTTCTTCGAAATGAGTACCTCCTCTCCTTGAGTAATGACGCGGTATTCTTCAAGCGGGCGCGGTGGCGGACCGCCGACATTCCTTCCTGTCAAATCATACGTTCCGTTATGACACGCGCACCATAACATTCCTTTATCTTTGTTGTACTGAACGGTACAATCGAGGTGCGTGCATGTCGCATCGAAGGCGCGGAGTTCATCTTTCGCCGAGCGAACGAGAATAACCGGCTTCGACCCGAATTTGATAATCGTACCGCTCTCTTTCGGTATGTCGGCAAGTTTTCCTGCTTTCACACTCGATACTTCCACTTCCGGTTGTATCGGTGGTTTGAGATACGCTAAGATGGGATATAAAACCGAACCAGCCCACGCGACAAGTCCGCCCGTAAGGACGTACTTGAGAAAACTGCGCCGCGGCTGTTCAGTCGGTTGAGGTTGTTCTTGCATACTGTTATTCCTTATTGATTACTATTATGACAGTCAGAGCAATTCATTTCCTTCCACGCATCACCGATGTCAACAGGATGCTGGTAGTCCACTCCGCCTAATGATATACGCAATGTGTCCTGCTCGAACTTTTGTGCGAGAATTGTATGACACGTGTTGCAATCTTTTGATAACACTTTTCCTTCCGGTGTAACATGTTTTCCGTCGTGACAACGGAAGCACCCCGGATAGTAGAGATGCCCAATATTATTGTTAAAGTTCTTCCAGTTCACTTTCATTTCCGGGAAGTAATTTCTGCTGAAAATTTTCTGCACCTGAACAATCGTACTGTCAATCTGTGGTTTCATCGAAACGACAACTTCGGGATAATTTTCTTTGTAATAATCATTGATGTATAGTTTGATGCTATCAAGTCCGATTTGTTTTGTCGTGTAGGGAAGTTCTAACGCTTTCACCGCAATACTTTTCACATTCGGAATTTTCGGGTCAATCCATCCGAGCGCCATTATATGATTGACTGAACGAGCTGGCGGATGATAAATATGCGTCGGACGATTGTGGCAATCGATGCAATCCATTTTTCGTTGAAACGATTTTGCAATCGAATCATCACTGACGGTTATTTCCGTACTCCGGTAAATCGTCTCTTTTCCATCCGGTGTTCGCGAACGAATCCATGGAATGATGAGCCGTTCACGGTCGAGCGCAGCGTACGTAACTTCATGAGAGATATTCATGTGCCAGTGGATACCGGAGGTCGGTCCTGCTTCCACATTGCCGCCGCCAATTTTCATCAAATAATTCAATGTCCACTTCGTATTCTGTTCATCGGAAAGGAAATATGTATTCTCATGCTGTTTCTCGCTGAAGAAATGTTTGGGCCAATGGCACTGCTCGCAGGTCTGCTGAGCCGGGCGAAGGTTTTCAATCGGTGTCGGAATCGGTTTCGGATATTTATCGAACAAGACCGAATAAACCTGATAACTGCCGGACAATTTCGACTTCACAAAATAACTCGCGCCGGAACCGATATGACATTGAACGCATCCAACTTTTGCGTGTGGTGAAAATTGATATGCTGTGTATTCCGGCTCCATGACTGTATGACATGTTTCGCCGCAAAACTCATCTGATTCCGTGTGCTCGTACGCTTGAAAACTGGTAAACCCAATCACGGAAAGCATAAGAATCGTTCCGATGGAAACCCATGTAAATGCTGTTCGATGTCGGGGGTTGTTCAAATCTATCTGCGGTAAATGCAATCCATGCGGCTTTCCTAAGCGTGCTCTCCGATGTTCACGGAAGATTCCGAAGAAAATCATTCCAAGACCAATCATGAGAATGAACGGCAGGAGAACAAACGTAAAAATACCCATATACGGGTTTGGATTTTCCGCTACGGATTCAAGAACAATCATGAAGATGATAAGTCCAACGCTCACGCCGGCAACCATAGTGCCGATGAGTGTCATGAGGTTGTAAAAAGAACTTGGGAAGATTCGTTTCATTTTTTATTTAGTTGATGGTTGTCGGTTTGTTGTTGTCAGTTATTTTTTATCATTCGTCATTGGTCAATAGTCATTAGTTAGTATAAGGTGATTAACGAAACTCACCACTAACCATTCACAACTCACGTATCAATAGGTAATTGTTGTTACTTCAATCAACTCTGCCTGAGCATCATGCTCTTTGAGAAAATGAATGAACTCGGAGTTATGATACTCCTGATGGACTTTTTCAAAATCCTGCAAAAGCTGCCGGATTCGTTTCTGTTCGAACGTCGTTTTAATGTAATTGATTTTTTCTTCGTCGTCGTATAATTTGTAGTAAAACATTTTCATTTCCTTGTTTACAGTCTTGTTTTTAGTTTGTGGTTACAGTTTTCCGGTTTCAAGAATCAAGTATCTTTAATCTTCAATCCTAAATCATTAATTGTAAATCTACACAAGTATCTTCTCTGCATGGAGCAAATCCGAGAACAATTCGTTCTTAATTGCTTCAACATTCTTCCGTGCATTCGCTAAAGCGGTGACAATATAACGATTAGCAATAAATACTTTTCTCGGCTCTTTCTCTGCTTCATCAAGCAACAAATAGCCGATGTATAAATAGCTGTATAATTCAACCAAATCTTTCGCCGCAACATCCTGAAAACTTGTCTCTTTTTTATCAAGAACATATTTCAAGCAATCAAGAAAGAGTTGGCGGATTTCTTTTAAATGATTGGCAAGCTTTGTCAAGCCTGTTTTGTATTCCCGCTTTTCTTTTTCATCGAAATACTCACCCATAACATCGTTGATGACACCGCCGCTTGCCGCAACAATCTGCATCTGAGAGGTTCCCTCGTAGATGTTCGTGATACGGGCATCCCGTGCAAGCCGCTCAACTCGAAATTCTTTCATGTATCCCGTTCCGCCGTGGATTTGCAATGCGTCGTAGGTAATCTTGTTTGATGATTCGGCAAGCACAAACTTTGTCATTGGCGTCAGCAGGTTAGCAATCTTCGTTACCTGTTTCAAGCGATTGTTTTCCTCAGCGAATGATTTCCCTTCCGCTTTGAGTTTTTCAATCAGGTCTTCGAGTTTTTCTTTTTCATCTACACACTTTGCTGTGCTATAAAGAAGAGAGCGATTACTTTCAAGCATCACCTTCATATCAATCAACATGTTTGAGATGACCGGAATGTTGTAAATTGCCTTGCCGAATTGTTTCCGTTCTTTCGCGTACTTCACTGCTTCCTCATACGCGGCTTGGGAAATTCCCAATGCTTGTGATGAAACTCCCATACGTGCGCGGTACATTAAATCCAAAACATATTTAATCAATCCGAACTTCCGACTACCAACTAATTGCGCGGGAGTATCGTTGAACTGAAGTTCACATGTCGGCGAGCCGTGAATACCGAGTTTATGTTCAATGCGTCGCACAACCACAGTTTCATCGCCGTAGCAAACAAACATGCTCAAGCCGCGTCCATCTTTCGTTCCTGCTTCCGAACGAGCGAGGACAAGAAGCACTTGCGCATTGCCGTTGGTGATGAATCGCTTCACACCGCGCAGAAACCATTTTCCCTGTTCGTTTTGATAGGCAGTCAGTTTCACTGCTTGCAAATCCGAACCTGCATCGGGTTCCGTCAATGCCATTGCACCGGTGTGTTCACCGGAACTGATGCGCGGGAGGAATTCCATCCGCTGGTCTTCGTTTCCGAACTTCCGGATTGTGTCACCGATATCCTGCAAACCAAAAATGTTCATCAGCGAGGCATCGGCGCGGGAAACCATTTCCACCGCCATCATATAAATTGAGAAGGGAAAATTCAAACCGCCATACGTGCGCGGTAAAATCATTCCCATCAAATCCGCCTGAGAAAGTTCCTGAAGATTTTTCTGTGTGCCGGTAGCATACGCTACTTTTCCATCGTTGAAGGACGCACCATCGTTGTCAACATCGGCGGCACGCGGCGCGATATAATTCCCGGCAATGTCCCCCACCACTTCAAGCACCTTGCGATAATTTTCCATCGCATCTTCATAATTGATTGGGGCATAATTGAATTGCTTTGATTGCTCGTAGTTGTCTTCCGTGAGCGAAACGATTTCTTTCAATTCAAACTTGTTGAAGTGAAACTGAATGTCAGGATTCTCTGTAAAAAAATTCGGCATAGACTTACTTCAATCTGCTTTTGTATGCTTCGATAAATTTCGGGATGACATCCATCGCATCTCCGACAATTCCGTAATGGCTGACTTCAAAAATCGGCGCGTCCGGGTCGGTGTTGATGGCGACAATTTTTTTTGCCTCCGACATTCCTGCACGGTGTTGAATCGCACCGGAAATTCCGATAGCAAAATATAACTTTGGTCGCACGGTGACACCGGTCTGTCCTACCTGCCGTTCGTGCGGAATGAATCCTGCATCCACGGCGGCCCGGCTTCCGGCAACTTCGCCTCCGATTGTGTGTGCAAGATTTACCACATGTTTAAAATTCTCTTTCGTCCCGAGTCCGTATCCTCCGGCAACAATAATCGGAGCGGCTTTCAAATTCACTTTGCTTTCTTCGCGATGCTGTTCGACTAAGGTTATGAGATTATCAATCTCATTCGGCACGTAGGGAATTTCAGTAATCTTCACCGGCTTCGGTTTTTCAACCGCGTGCATTTCCATCACGCCCTCACGCACCGTCGCCATCTGAACGTGAACATCCGGCGTGATAATCGTTGCGATGATGTTGCCGCCAAACGCCGGGCGAATCTGCAACAACAAGTCATTAAATTTCTTTCCAAGATATTCTACTTCGGAAATCTTCAACTCTGTACAATCGGCAGTCAGTCCGCTTCGCGTGTGCGATGCAACTCTCGGCGCCAAATCCCGACCGATGATAGTCGCGCCGAACAACACAACTCTCGGTTGATGCTGTTCGACAAGTTCGTTCAATATTCTATTGTATGGCATCGTCCGGTAATGCTTCAACTCAGGATGATCAATAAGCATTGCATCATCTACGCCAAACTTGAACGACTCAATAGCGATACTCTTCACATCATTCCCGATAACAACCGACTTGAGTAATCCCTTCATGGTGTCGGCAAGTTTTCGTCCCTTGCTCAACAACTCGAGACTCACATCAGCGGGCTTTCCGTTGTGCTGTTCTATAAACACCCAAACTTCATTCTTCTTCATCTTATCATCCGAAAATATGGTCTTCCATCAATTTATCAATCAGCATGTTCATCCCGATTTTTGTATTTTCGATTCGCACATGGTCGCCGCCTGCAAGCACCACCGACTCAATGCTATACACTTTTGTCGGCGAACCTTTGACACCGCATCGTTCAACATCCACATTCAAATCGTCCGTTGTCAGGGTCGGGAGGAACAGTGAACGCAGTTTGTATTCATGAACAAGTTGGTCGCTGTACAACAACGAATTTCCTTCTGCTAATTTTTCCAACTCGAGTAGTGTCTTCGCCCCCTTGTATGCCATCACGCGCTTTGCACTGAACGGTCTCGGTTCTGCCGCATCTTTAATGACCGTGACAAGCACCGGCAATGTACATTCGAGAATTTCATATCCGCCTTCAATCTTTCGTCTAATACGCGCCTTCCGGTTTTTTACATCAAGTATTTCTTCCGCGTAAGTAATTTGCGGAATGTTTAACTTCTCCGCCGTCTGTGGTCCGACCTGAGCGGTATCTCCATCAATTGCCTGCCGACCGGCAAAGACAAAATCATAATTCCCGATTTTCTTGATTGCTTCACTCAATACGTACGATGTTGCAAGGGTATCCGCTCCGGCAAATTTTCTATCGGTGATGAGATACGCTTCATCCGCGCCCATGTACAAACATTCGCGCAGAACATCGGAAGCACGCGGTGGTCCCATTGTTATCGCCGTAACTTTGCCGCCAAATTTATCTTTAATCTGCAGCGCAAATTCCAGAGCAACTTTATCTTCAAAGTTAAAGATAGCCGGAAGTTTCGCACGGTTTACCGTGCCATCTTCCTTCATCACCTGACCGGAGATATTCGTCGTGTCAGGAACTTGCTTTACTAATACTATTGAATTGTACATCTTTTGTTTTTGCAACTTGTTATTTGTTATTCGTCATTGGTCATTGGTCATTAGTGATTCGTGAGTGGTGAGTTGATATTTTTTTACTGATTACTCACCACTCACAACTACCCACTCACCTATATGCAAATAGCATAGCGTAAATAATCCAGATGACGATACTGAATCCGACCGTCAATGCTGTATAACCAAACACGCGAACAGCCTTGATAACGATTGGCTGATACGGTTCGACTAAATAATTTTCCAACTCACCACTCTTGACTAATGCTTCGTACTCAGCCGGCTTGTCATGTTTGAATTCTTCCAGGTCCATTCTTCCGGTAAACACAACCAAGTCCATCGGAAATTTTTCGGGACGGAGATGCGTGTTGAAGAAATGCACGGTGAAAATAAATCCGACTGCCAGCAACGCTTCATCACTATGAATGATGGTTGCAATATTCAGAAAATACCCGGGGAGAACGAGCGTAAAGATTTCAGGGAACCAGAGTGTCAGCCCGGTTGAACCGATGACAAATATTCCCCAGAACACAGCAAAGTAATCGAACTTTTCCCAATACGTCCATCGTCCGAATTTCGGTCGAGGACCTTTTCCAAGAAACCATTTGATGGAGCCGATGAACTCCTTTAAATCATTCCGGTTGAACATCATTGAGTCGGGACCAAATATAAGTTTGCGCCACGTTTTATCTTCCCGCTTTTTCATCTTGAACAATTCAACAATGTGCGCAACAAAAATTCCGAACATGAACACCGCCGCTAACCGATGCACGTACCCCGCCGATTCAAACCCGCCAAACAAATGAGCGAGAATCACCGCCCACGTTGTATAAGAAAACTTCAACGTCATTCCGGTCAGTGCAAGACTCATAAAACTCACAATCATGACGATGTGGAGAACACGATTAAGACGGATGAAACGGAGAAACTGTTTTCCATTTCCGTTAGCCATTGTTCTCTCCTTCCTTCTTCGTAGTAGAATCTAATTGTTCCGTTTGTTCTTTCTCTTTCATCATTGCTTTTTGTCTCATCTCCCGTTTCATTTGTAACGCTCGCGGCAACCAGAGCAATGTGTGAATGCCGCCAAACACGAATGTTCCAATCAACAGTGAAGTCATTCCCCAGAACGTCCAGAACAGGAGCGGATATTTCTCCGGGTCGTGGTGCGTTGCGTGTGTCAGGTATCCGGCAAATCTTCTGTTCGCTCCTTCATGGCACTTCTGGCAAGTCCCGACAACATTATCATGGCTCAAATGCGACTTTGGGTCAGTTACCGGCAAGATGTCGTGCGCACCATGACAATCATAACACTTCGCCGTCTTTGTATAACCAAGTTGAGAAACTTTTCCGTGGTACGTGTCGAAATACGTTTCGGTAATCTCTTCATGGCATCGCCCGCACTGTTGCATAATTTCCAATTTGAATCCTTGCTCATCTGCTCGCTTGATAGTGTGAGCCGTATGGCAATCGTTGCAAACAGGTTTCCGTTTACCGTTATCCGAAATCTTTTGAGCATGAACACTTTTTTCAAACTGTTCCTGAATTCCATGGTGACAATTGCCGCACGTCTTTGGCAAATTATCCGGGTTCACACTCGATGCGGAATCGCTCTTCGGCAACACGTTATGCGCCGTGTGACAATTCGTACAGGTCGCCGTTACGGTCAACCCGCTCTTCATTAATCCCTTGCCGTGAATGCTTTCCGTGTAATGCTCGATAATTTCGTGTTGACTTCCCTTGTACTTTCGCGTTGCCTTCTCTCCTTCACGATGACACTCAGCGCAAAGATTCGGAATATTGGTCGCGAAGATGGGAGAGGTCGGGTCCGTTTTTCCTTTGACTGTATGTTCGCCGTGACACTCTTTACATGTCGGTCCGTTCGGATCGTTCTTTGCAGTCAGTTGCCCGTGCATACTTTTTTGATATTGCGTCCCGACTTCCGCATGACACGATGCACAATCAACTTTCTGTGTAATCGTTTCGCACGGACGCACGCTCGAAGCATTCACTTCCGAGTGACATTGACTGCATGACACTTTCGCGTGTTTCGATTGCTTCACATGCGTGAAATCTACATACAGCGAGCGACCATCCTTCGTGGACTTCACATCCTGCTTATCGTGGCACCGCATACAATCGCTGTCTGCCATCCCTTGCGAGTAGAATACTTTCCGTACTTTGTGCGGTTGGTGACAATCAACGCAGGCGGGCAGAACATGCGCTTGCTTCTCCCACAATTCTCCTTTGATTATTTTCCGGTGAACCTGCTCAATCTGCGCGTGGCACTTCGTGCAGGTGTTGGCAATTTTATTTCGCGAGATAGAGGAGTTGTTATCCGTATGGGGGAGAATCGAATGAGAAGTATGACAGGATGCGCAGTTCGGCGCGACGATTAACCCTTTCCTGAGCAATCCTTCGCCATGGATACTCTCGGAAAAATTTTCGATGATATGGTCCTGATGAATCTCCCGCTGTTGCTGAACTTTCGTTCCCTCCTGATGGCACTTGCCGCACGTGAACGGTATCTTCAGGGGCGATGTCGGAGAATTGCTGTTCGATGCGGAAAGAATTTCATGGTTGCCATGGCAGTCTGAACATTTCGGTGCAAGAGCGTCCCCTCGTTGAATCGCTTTGCCGTGTAATGATTTTGCATGTTGAGTTTGTTCATCGGAGTGACAGTTTCCGCAGTTCACCGCTTTCAAATCATCTTCGTGCGGTAATTCTTTTCCTTCCACATCACTATGGCAGGCAACACACGAAAGCGATTGATGAACAGAGTGAGAAAGTTTTCTCTCATCAACAAAAACAGAAATTGTTTTCCCCTTGCGTGTGCCTGTCGCGGATTTATCCTCGTGGCATGTCAGGCATTCTGAATTTTCCTGCGCAACGGTTTTACCGATAAAGAACAGAACAAAGAAAAGAACAAACAGGATTGATTTGAAGAAGAACTGTGTAGGTTTATCCATGCACTGTTCCTTCTTCTTTTTGTTTGATTGTCTTACTGTTTCCCGCTTCTCCCTTTCCGTTCCCTTCATTCTCTACAAGTTCATCAAGCATTTGCTTCCGTTTGATTTCTTCCAGTTCGCGGGGATGCTCTTCGAGCATTTCCGTTTCGGTCAACGTTCCTTTCCAGAATGCAAGGTTGATGGGATACGTATCGGGATTAAATATCACAAAGTAAAAATGCCAGACGATAATTGCCAGTGTTGCAAGCCATGCTTCATAGTAATGAATGGTTCGGGAAATATCATAACCGAGTTTTGTGAAGATACCGATGAATGTATTATCAAACCACATGATGAAACCCGTGACTGCCATGACAATCGTTCCCCAAATCAACGCCCAGTATTCCGCTTTTTCGATGTAACTGAAACGACCGAGTTTCGGTTTCGTCGGGGAAAGTCCGAGATTGTATTTCATGATTCCGATTGCTTCCGTTGCATCCTGCAATTTCGGGAACAAATCTTTCACCAACTGACGACCTCGTTGCGTGAACGAGATATAATAGAGATGATACAAACTCGCCACGGTCATAATCACCGCGGCGATACGATGAATCCAACTTCGCGCGGCAAATACATCATCGCTAATACTTCTGATTGCCTGTACCCACCACGCGTCCGGGAACCGCAACATGAACCCTGTAATGACAAGCAGGAAAAAACTCATCACTAACGCTACGTGCTGAAGTCTTTCATTCTCCGTCATCCGAAGATAGAGTGCGTGCCCGTGATGTTCTTCTTCAATCAAGCCGCGTCGAATCATCAGTTTCCGTTTTGATTTCTTCACGAAGTCGAGTCCGTTGTGGATGAACATTCCGCCGATGGTTGTGAAAATCAGAATAAGGTACCCTGTTGCAATCCAGTATAATATCGGCTCATCCGCCTTTGCTTCGGTTACATGAACCGAACCGACAGCAAACCGTTCGTTCGCTCCCGGGTGACACTTACCACACGTCGTTGCAAGGTTGGCTTTGTAAATGGTAGATGTTGAATCGCTTGATGGTTTGATGTTGTGCGAGCCATGACAACTTGCACAGTTTGCAACTCCAACCGAACCACCTTGTAATGCAAGTCCATGATAACTATCGGAAAACGTTGTAAACCGGTCGTTCGAAAGTCCATACTTGGCAGATAATTTCAATGAACTATGACAAGGCGAACAAACTTGTTGAGAAAGATTTTTTATCGCAACGGGAGAATTCGGGTCTGTGTGTTTTAGAATATTATGTTCGCCGTGACAGTTCGTACATGCCGGCGCATCCTCCACTCCTTTGAGCAACGCCATTCCATGAACGCTTTCTCCAAATGCTTTTGCCACATCACCATGACATTTTGAACACGTCTCGGCTAAGTGCATCTTGTTCACAGTCGCCGACGGGTCAAGTCCGACTTTCATGTCATGACTTCCGTGGCAATCAATACAGGTTGCGGCCTTCGCGTTTCCGCGTTGCAGAGCGGCGCCGTGGACACTCTGTTCATACGCCGCAATAAATCCGGCGGAAGGAGAAGTGTTCGACCGAACATTCGCATCATCTAGATGACAGGAGAGACAGAGTTTCTCTTGTGCTATTTTGAACTCTATGGAATCCCGTTCGCCGTTCACTCCGATGATATTGTTTTGATGACAACGAATGCAATTGGGTGCGCCCGTCACTCCTGCCGCCGCCGCTTTCCCGTGCGCGGACTCTGCAAAATGTTCTTGAACATCGGAATGACACTCGCCGCACGATTCGGTCAACTTCGTTTTGGAAAATTTCGAGTCGGGGACGTTCGGAGAAACGACATTGTGCGTTCCATGGCAATCTTTACACCCGACATTCGGAGTTTGTTTATTTTTGATTGCCTCCGCCAACTGCGGATGAAACGGATGTTTCACCGGCGCTGACTGATGGCAGGTTAAGCAATTTATTTCTGTAATTTTTTCTTTGTGCGGAACATTATTCGGGTCGAATTTCGTATGACACGCAACGCAGACAAGTTTTTTGTGGGGTGAATGATTGAGAACATTTTCATCTACATATAATGAAACCTGCTTACCCTCCGACTCTTTGGAAAGAGATTGGTCGCTGTGGCAGGTTAAACAATCTTCACGTGTCTGGCTGAAAAGAACATGGTGTGTACTGATAAGGAGGATGAGGAACCATCCGAGGGTAACAAGATTTTTGATTTTCATATCATAAAGAACCTGTCCGCTATCCACCATGTTCATGATAGCGGACAGGCATTGATTCTGATTTACTTTGCTTTAGGTACGTCGTGTTTAATCTTCGCCCACATTTCAGCGAACTTAAATTCTTTGAACGTCGGGCTTTTGTCGTTGTGGCATGTTTTGCAAAATGCTTCAATCGCTTTGTCGTCTTTGAAGTCTGTCATTCCGGCTGCAACTGCTTTTGCATGGTCTTTCATCGTTGCCATCGCTTTGTACGCCGAACCTGCACCATGGCATTTTTCGCACTGTACGCCTTCTTTGGCATCGAATCCTTTATCAAGCAATTTCGCATCTGCTGTTACGGTATGACATTCGAGACACTCGGGTGATTCAGCCGCCGGCTTCTTCAATCCCTTTTTCTTTGCAATCTCGTTTGCCGCATCCGAAGTCAACACTTTGTAGGCTTCCGCATGTTTCGATTTCTGCCATACACCGAACTGATTTCCGGATTTGTCCGCTTTGTGGCACATCGAACATTGTTTTACACCTACATATTTGTTATCGGCTGCTATACCCGGTGTGACAAACATTGCAACACACGCAAGCACAACAACCGTCAGAATGAGATTTTTCATTCTTTCTCCTTGTGTATTATTCATGAATAATATGTTTTGTTTTACCTTAAACACTCTTTGTTCCTTATTGATAATGATTCATATGAAGTTGTTCTTCCACATCATACTCATCAACGTATCCGCTTTGCATTTCCTCCGGCTTCACTGTCAGGACGGGAACGCTTGAATACCGGACAACGCTTTCCGCAATACTCCCCATCAATATGTGTGCGAATCCGGTCCGACCGTGTGTCGCCATAATGATGACATCGAACTCTTCATCCGTTGCATAATGAACAATCTCTTTCGCCGCGTTTCCCCGCCGCACGATCGGGATAATTCCCTTCACGTTCGGCAGTTTGTCTGAAATAAATTCCCGTAACTCCTGTTCCCCCTCATCTTCAGCATCACGCAATAGCGTTTCTGAATGTAAATCAACAGAATGAAAAGCCAATACCGATGGGTTCTCCACGACGTGAATCATATAAATCTTCGCATCATAAATTTTCGAGAACGACGTGGCATACTCCATCGCCGCAAGCGAGAAGTCTGAAAAATCAGTCGGTACTAATATTTTATTGATGAATTTCATGGTTTTTTTCCTTCATTCTCTGAAGATTTATGTTTGTACTACTGATTCAGCAACAATAATGCCATGCAAGACTGTGTGAAATAACCCATATAATATATCTCTATTGTTGAAAATATCAATGCTGAGAAGTCGTTCTCAGCCATGAAAGGTTGGTATTAAATTGATGGAAGGATAATAATCGCCCCTCTCCCCGTATTGAAAGTTTCAACACAGGGGACAACCGAGCATCGTTGGACTATGCTTTTTCGTAATCGTGGAAAAATATTTCTCCCCTCTCACACGAACAAGCGTACGTGTTCCTCAACAATTGTCGGCAATTCTATTCGAATAGAAATAGCCTAATGCTCTGTTTCTTTGTTTCTCTTCTCTGCGCCAAGCGTCGGCTGACGGAGAATCCGGTCGAGTGTAGATAGTTCAACTTTAAGCGAAGCGATTTTTACCTGTTCATCCCTGTACGTTGCATCGTGTTCCATCGAATAGATTAAATGATGGAGAACAGAACGTGAGTGCATCAACTTCACCAAGCGAGCATTGTCCGAATTCCCTTGCGGAGAAGAACCATAAACCTGATTCATCAAAAAAAAATGTAGTTCAAATAATCACAGGAAAATGTGCAATCGTTATGCCATGCACAAACAACATACAAGAAGAGCAACATGACGCTTTCAAAACAAATCAAACAAAAAGCAGTGTACAATTTCTCGACAGTCCGTTTCGTATTTCATTAGTGACACACTTGCATAGCCTCGCAACCGAAGTTCTCTCGGAATCCTGATAATCTAATAGATTTGTCTTCGTGGCGATGCCAGTTGTACAAGGGCGTTTTCGTAATGGTTGAAGGTGGACTTTCTCCGTGGTTATATTTGCAAGATTCCGTTGAGCGTTTGAGGATGTCCGTAGCGCAGTTGCTAGAGTTCGTGACGCAGTTACGGGAGTCCGTAGCACAGGTACGGGTGTCCGTGGTACGGCTACGGGTGTCCGTGGTACGGCTACGGGTGTCCGTGGTACGGCTACGGGTGTCCGTGGTACGGCTACGGGTGTCCGTGGTACGGCTACGGGTGTCCGTGGTACGGCTACGGGT